>JACPOH010000306.1:0-6598 GCA_016185075.1 Aquabacterium sp.
GTCATCACCGGCCTCACGCTGCCGATCTCCATCATCGGCACCTTCCTGTTCAGGTACGCCGGCGGCTGCGCGATCAACCTGATCACGCTGATGGCCTTGAGCCTGTGTGGGGGCCTGCGGATCGACGTCGCCATCGTGGTGCGCGAGAACATCGTGCGCCATGTGCAGATGGGCAAGTCCGCACTCGATGCCTCCATGGACGGCACGCGGGAGATCGGCCTGGCCGTGCTGGCCACCACCTTGTCCATCGTGGCCGTGTTCCTGCCCATTGGTTTCATGGGCGGCATCATCGGCAAGTTCTTTCACGAGTTCGGCATCACCATCGTGGCGGCGGTGCTCATCTCGATGTTCGTGAGCTTCACGCTCGACCCCATGCTCTCCAGCATCTGGCATGACCCGGCCATCCACCGGCGCGCCGGCGTGGTCGCGGCCAGCTCCCTGTATGACAAGACCATTGGCCGCGTCACCGCCGCGGTCGAACATTGGGCAGACTCATTGGGCGACGCTTACCAGCGCATCCTGGCCTGGGCGCTGGACCACCCCTGGTGGACCATGCTGGTCGCCTTGCTGAGCCTCGTGGGCAGCCTCGCGCTGACGCCGCTCATGGGCACCGAGTTCGTGCCCAAAGCCGATTACTCCGAGACCTTCGTCAACTTCTACACCCCGGCCGGCACCTCGCTGGAAGCCACCGAGGCCCGCACGCACGATGTCGAAGCCCTGATCCGCGCCATGCCCGAGGTCAGCTACACGCTGTCCACCATCAACACAGGTTTTGCACTGGGCCGCAACCAGGTCAGCGTCTACATCCGACTGAAAGACCGCCATCAACGCAGCCGCAGCGTGGACCAGTTGTCCGCGCCCCTGCGCAAGGCCCTGAGCCAGTTGCCCGACATCACCGTGACGCATGTGGGCCTGCTGGACGCGGTGGGCGGCCAAAAGCCCATCCAGTTGTCCATCCAGGGCACCAGCCTGGCCGAGCTGGGCAAGCTCTCACAGCAGACACTGGACAAGCTCAGACAAGTTCCCGGCCTGGTCGACCTCGACACCAGCCTCAAGCCCAACAAGCCCACGCTGGACATCCGCGTGCGCCGTGATGCCGCAGCCGACCTTGGCCTGAACGTCGACACCATCAGCAACGCGCTGTCGGTCTTGGTGGAAGGCAAGACCGTGGGCAGCTGGCTGGCCGACGACGAGCAGAACTACGACATCCGCGTGTCCCTGCGCCCCGAAGACCGCCGCACCGCCGAAGACCTGCGCAACCTGCCGCTGGTGGCCGGCGTGGACGCGCAAGGCCACCCGCGCATAGTCAAGCTGCACCAAGTCGCCGACATCATCGAGGGCCTGGGGGCGAGGTGTCGGCCGACATCAAGACCATCCTCGACAAGACCCCCTGGCCCGCCAACTACCACTACCGTTTTGGCGGCTCGACCAAGGACATGAAAGAGGCCTTTGAATACGCCGCCTCCGCACTGGGCCTGGCCGTGGTCTTCATCTACATGATCCTGGCCTCGCAGTTCCGCAGCTTCCTGCAACCCATCGCGTTGATGAGCTCACTGCCCCTGACCTTGATCGGCGTGGTGCTGACGCTGCTGGTGTTCGGCTCCACGCTCAACATGTTCTCGGTCATCGGCATCATCATGCTCATGGGCCTGGTCACCAAGAACGCGATCTTGCTGGTGGACTTTGCCAACCGCGCCCGCCTGGGCCACAGCGGCGACAGCCACGACACCGAGCCCCTGCCCCGCCGCGAAGCCCTGCTCATGGCCGCCCGCGTGCGGCTGCGCCCCATCCTCATGACCACGCTGGCCATGGTGTTCGGCATGGTGCCCCTGGCCTTTGCCCTGACCGAAGGCTCCGAACAACGCTCCCCCATGGGGCAAGCCGTGATCGGGGGGGTGATCGCCTCCTCGCTGCTGACCCTGGTCGTGGTGCCGGTGATCTACGCATTTCTGGACGATTTAAGCTTGTGGGCCAAAAAGCGACTGAAAACCGACAGCTCTTCTTAAAATCTATGTTTTATCCGGATTACTTCCACTTACCGTCTCCCGTAGGATGCCGGATTACTTCCACTTACCGTCTCCCGTAGGATGCCCAGCATGAACGTCGAACAAGCCCGCTTCAACATGATCGAGCAACAGATCCGCCCCTGGGATGTCCTGGACACCTCGGTGCTGGCCCTGTTGTCTGCCGTTCGCCGCGAAGACTTCATCCCTGCCGAACACCGCGCCCAGGCCTTCATGGATCTGGAAATCCCGCTGGGCAACGGCCGCGCGCTGCTGGCGCCACGCGTTGAAGCCCGCATGGTGCAAGACCTGAACCTGAGCAAGCGCGACTCCGTGCTGCACATCGGCGCCGCCACCGGCTACGTCACGGCCCTGCTGGCCCACAAGGCCCAGCGCGTGATCGGCCTGGAAGCCGATGCCACGCTGGCCGCCCAGGCCCGTACCAACCTGCGCAACGCCATGGTGAACAACGCCGAGATCGTGCAGGCGGATGGCAGCGCCGGCTTCCCCGGTCAGGCACCTTACGACGCCATCTTGCTGACCGGCTCCGTGGCCTCCGTGCCGCAAAACCTGCTGGACCAGCTCAAGACCGGCGGCCGCCTGCTGGCCATCGTCGGCCAGGAGCCTGTCATGCAGGCCACCTTGTTCACCCGGGTGAACGATGCGCAATTCAACAGCCAGGTGCTGTTCGACACCATCGCCCCCCGTCTGGCCGGTTTCACCGAGCCCAGCCGCTTCCAGTTCTGACTGCTCTCTCCCAACATTGAGGAATCCATGATGTCCAAGTCCGTCAAATCGGCCACCAAGCCCATTGGCCACCGAGTAGCCGCCCGCTGGCGCCCGCTCGCCCTGGCCGCCTCTACGGCGGTGCTGAGCCTGGCGGGTTGGACACATGCACAAGCCGAAAGCCTGGTGGACCTGTATCAAGCGGCCAAGGGCTACGACGCCGCCTACCTGTCGGCCAAGGCTCAGGCCGATTCCGTTCAATATCAAGTGGAGCAGGCTTATGCCTTGCTGCGGCCCTCGTTGGGCTTGAAGGCCTCGGCCACACGCAGCCATTTCGAGAGGTCGGTTGACACGGCTAGCATCCCCCCTGCTTACGCAGCCTTGTACCCGTCCACGACGAACTCCACCAACAAGACGGCCGGGCTGGCCGCCAAGATGCCGCTGCTGAACAGGTCCGACGCCGCCAAGGTGGACCAAGCAGAGCAATCACTTGAAGCCGCCAAGGCCGATCTCACCATCGCCGAAAACGACTTGGCCGCCCGTTTGACCCAGGCCTATTTCGACGTGCTGGCCGCCCAGGACGTGCTCACCACCACGCAAGCCAACAAGAAGGCTCTGGCCGAGCAACTGGCCTCAGCCAAACGCAACTTCGAGGTGGGCAACGCCACCATCACCGACACCCGCGAAGCCCAGGCTCGGTTTGACCTGGCCTCCGCCCAGGAGATCGCCGCTACCAATGACCTGCAAGTCAAGCGCATTGCCCTGGACCAACTGGTGGGCCGCAAGGATGTCACACCCAGCCCGCTGTTGACCCCCGCCAACCTCGACGCCCTGGCCCCCGGCCAGATGGACGACTGGGTTGCCCAGACCTCATCCTCGCCCGTGGTTCGCAAGGCAGAAGTGGGCCTGAAGGTCGCCAAGCTCGAAATCGACAAAGCCAAGGCAGGCAACTGGCCGACTTTGGACGCCGTGGCCAACCTGTCTCGCAGCAAGATTGACTCCAGTTCAGTACAGGCAACCACCACCTCTGGTACGACGGCCTCTGTTGGTGTCGAACTGAACATGCCCCTGTACGCCGGTGGCGCCATCCAGAACGACACGTTCATTTCGACTGGCCTCGGGATCACGTTTGGCCGCGGTGACAGCGGAGCGTACACCGGCGCCAGCGGACGGCGCCCACCGCCTCCGCGGAAGCCATGAAAGCCGTCCGCGCCGTTGGCGTGGTGGAACTCAACAAGCTGGTTGCCAAGTAAGCGCGCCCCGCATCAGCCTCGCAGGCCCGCTACCGCGGGCCTGTTTTCTTGAGCTCGCGCAGACAGGCCGCCTGTCCGGCGTGGCGGGATTGGGCTACATTGAACCCAGTCATCGACAACAAACGGAAGACAACATGAATCGCCTGCCCCTCCTGAGCTGCACCACGATCGCCCTGGTGATGTTGACCGCATGCGGCAGCATCCAGCATCACGAGCGCTACAGCGGCCACGTGATCGAAGCCAATCCCGACATGGTCACCCAGTGCAAGCTCATTGACACACTCAGCAGCAGCTCGGGCCTCACCGGTTTCTTCGCGCCGAAGGGTGTCGACAACATCAAGCAGAACCTGCTGCGCCAGGCCGATGCCATGGGTGCCACACACGTGGTGTGGAACAAGGCCAACGTGGGCTACGACGAAACCTCGCTGAGCGGCAAAGCCTACCGTTGCCCCACGACCGATCACCCCTGACGCTCGCCCGTTTCACGGCCAAAAGACAAAAGCCTGCAACACACACGTGCTGCAGGCTTTTTGATGTGGTGCCGGCTGTCGGATTCGAACTGACGACCTACCGCTTACAAGGCGGTTGCTCTACCAACTGAGCTAAGCCGGCCCTGATCGACATGCGATCAGAAGCTCACATTCTACAACGGGAATCAGGCTTATTTGATTCGACGCAATGCGGGGCGACCACCACCAGACGGCGGTGGATCTGTCTGATCATCGCCTCGGTCAGTTGACTTGGCAGCAGGCTCGACCTCCACCGGCTTGACGGACTTGGGCCGCTCCTTGGCAGGTGTCGGCGCGGCTTCCTTGCCCTCCCCTTTGCCAGCCTTGGCCAGCTTCAAGGAAGGCGCCCGCTCCACAGGGTGGTCTGCAGGCAAGCTGGCATGCATCACCGCCACGTCACCAGCCTCGTCAGGCGATGAAGGCGAATCCACACCCTCCCCGCCCAACGAAGTCGGCACGGGGAAGGCCATGCCTTGCCCATTTTCACGCGCGTAGATCGCGATCACATGGTCAACAGGCACACAGATGTCCCGCGCCATACCGCCGAAACGCGCCTTGAACTCGATGAAATCGTTACCCAACTGCAAGGCACTGGTGGCCTCGAAGCTGACGTTGAGCACGATCTCGTTGTTCTTGACGTATTCCTGCGGTACCTGAACGGAGCGGTCCACATAGACAGCCAGATAGGGGGTGAACCCGTTGTCGGTACACCAGTCGTGCAAGGCACGGATCAGGTACGGCCGCGTGGAGGAACCCTGGGAGTCTTGTTCAGTGGACATGCTGCTCATTCAAGCCAGTAACGGATCACTTGCGCATCACTTTTTCAGATGGCGTCAGTGCCTCGATGTAGGCCGGACGCGAGAAGATGCGCTCAGCATACTTCAACAGCGGCAGCGCATTCTTCGACAGCTCGATACCGTAGTAATCCAGGCGCCACAGCAGCGGGGCAATGGCCACGTCGAGCATCGAGAAATCGTCGCCCAGCATGTACTTGTTCTTCAGGAAGATCGGTGCCAGCTGCGTCAGGCGATCACGGATTTGCGCGCGGGCCTTCTCGAGCTGCTTGTCGTTGCCTTTGAGGCCGCCGCGGCCCTCCAGCAGGTTGACGTGCGAGAACAGCTCCTTCTCGAAGTTCAGCAGGAACAGGCGTACGCGGGCACGGGCCACCGGGTCACCAGGCATCAGCTGAGGATGCGGGAAACGCTCGTCGATGTACTCGTTGATGATGTGCGATTCGTACAGGATCAGGTCGCGTTCGACGAGGATGGGCACCTCGTTGTAAGGGTTCATCAGGGCGATGTCTTCCGGTTTGGCGAAGACGTCTACGTCACGGATTTCGAAATCCATGCCCTTTTCAAACAACACAAAACGGCAACGGTGCGAGTAAGGGCAGGTCGTTCCGGAGTAAAGCACCATCATGGCGGTGGGCTCCTTATAGTCAGTCTAAAAAGGCTCGTGGTGAGAAGCACCACAAAACAACGAAGCGCAGCGACTGCCTTGCAGCAGTCTACTGCGCCAGCAACGCACTCACCGACGAATCAGTGAGAGCGCCTGAATCACTTCACGTCTTTCCAGAAGGCGGCATTCAGACGCCATGCGATGAAGAAGAAGATCGCCAGGAAGATCAGCACGCCCACACCGATGCGGGTACGCTGATTCTGCATGGGCTCGGCCATCCACTGGAGGTAAGCCACCAGGTCGGCCACGGCACTGTCGTACTCCTGGGGAGACAACTTGCCGGGCGTCAGCTGCTCGAAACCTTCGAACTTGTGCTCGGTCTTGCCGGGGTTGTGCGGGTCGGCTTCTTCCACGAACTTGGCAGCGCGCTGGCCCTGCAGTTCCCACAGCACGTGCGGCATGCCGACGTTGGGGAAGATCAGGTTGTTCCAGCCGGTCGGACGGGTGTCGTCGCGGTAGAAGCTGCGCAGGTAGGTGTAGAGATAGTCTGCACCGGTACCGCTGCCGCTGGCGCGCGAACGGGCCACCAGGGTGAGGTCAGGCGGCACGGCGCCAAACCAGGCCTTCGCATCCTTGGGATCCAGGGAAACCTTCATCACCTCGCCCACTTTGTCCGTGGGGAAGAGCAGGTTGTCCTTGATCTGCTGCT
>JACPOH010000306.1:6665-23011 GCA_016185075.1 Aquabacterium sp.
CTGCTCGGTCAGGCCGATGTCCTTCAGGCGATTGAAACGCATGAACGCAGCGGCGTGACAGTTCAGACAGTAGTTCACGAACAGCTTGGCACCGTTTTGCAGTGCCGCCAGGTCGGTCATGCGTTCCTTGGGGAACTTGTCGAGCACCAGGGCGGTGTTGGCATGCGCCGCACCCGACAACAGGGCAACAGCAGCCAGCAAAGAGGCAAGGATTTTTTTCATGTCTGTGTTTCCTGCTTCTATCAGTGAGGCTTGAAGGTCACACGATCGGGCACTTGCTTGAAAGTGCCGATCTGGCTCCACCAGGGCATCAGCACGAAGAAGCCGAAGTACAGCAGCGTGCCGACCTGGGACACCAGGCCACCGATTTCAGACGGAGGCTGCACACCCAGATAGCCCAGGATGACAAAGTTCACCACGAAGATGGCGTACAGGACCTTGTGCCAGCCCGGACGGTAGCGGATGGACTTGACCGGGCTCTTGTCGAACCAGGGCAGGCCAGCCAGGATCACCACGGCGCCACCCATCACGGCCACACCCCAGAACTTGGCTTCGAAGACCTTGAGCAGGCCGATCAGCACAGCCGCGCCCACCAGACCGGCGATCTTGGTCTGACCGGTGCCCTTGCCCTTGATCAGGTTCAGCACGGCGGCCAGACCGACGATCACGCACAGCACCTGGACCATCTGGTCGGTGGTGGCACGCAGCATCGAGTAGAACGGCGTGAAGTACCAGACCGGCGCAATGTGCGGCGGGGTCTTGAACGGGTCAGCGGGGATGAAGTTGTTGTGCTCCAGGAAGTAACCGCCGAACTCGGGCATGAAGAAGATCACGGCCGTGAAGCAGATCAGGAAGCCCACCACGCCCACGATGTCGTGCACCGAGTAGTAGGGGTGGAAAGGCACGCCGTCCAGCGGATGGCCATTGGCGTCCTTGGGACCTTGCTTGATTTCAACGCCGTCAGGGTTGTTCGAGCCCACTTCATGCAGCGCGATGATGTGCGCCACCACCAGGCCCAGCAGGACCAGGGGCACCGCGATCACGTGCAGCGAGAAGAAGCGGTTCAGCGTGGCATCGCCCACGACGTAGTCGCCGCGGATCAGGATGGCCAGGTCAGGACCAACGAAAGGAATGGCGGAGAACAGGTTGATGATCACCTGGGCGCCCCAGTAGGACATCTGGCCCCATGGGAGCAGATAACCCATGAAGGCTTCGGCCATCAGGCACAGGAAGATCAGGCAACCGAAGATCCACACCAGTTCACGCGGGGTACGGTAGGAACCGTAGATCAGGCCGCGGTACATGTGCAGGTACACCACGATGAAGAACGCCGAAGCGCCCGTCGAGTGCATGTAGCGGATCAACCAGCCCCATGGCACGTCGCGCATGATGTATTCGACCGAGGCGAAAGCCACGGCCGCATCCGGCTTGTAGTTCATGACCAGGAAGATGCCGGTCACGATCTGGATCACCAGCACCAGCATGGCCAGCGAGCCGAAGAAATACCAGAAGTTGAAGTTCTTCGGCGCGTAGTACTCGGACATGTGCTCCTTGTACATTTTGCTGGCCGGGAATCGGTTGTCGATCCAGGTCATCAGCTTTTCGCCTGCCGAGGCGCCGGCAGGCGCTTGCTTGAATTCAGCCATTGCGTCTCTCCTGTCAGGCCTTCTTGTCTTCACCAATCAGCAACTTGGTGTCAGACAGGTACATGTGGGGCGGGACTTCGAGGTTGTCCGGAGCCGGCTTGTTCTTGAACACGCGGCCAGCCAGGTCGAAGGTCGAACCGTGGCAAGGGCACAGGAAGCCACCTGGCCAGTTGTCAGGCAGCGAGGGCTGCGGACCAGACTGGAACTTGGAAGAAGGCGAGCAACCCAGGTGGGTACAGATCCCGACAGCCACCATGACCTCAGGCTTGATCGAGCGGTGCTCGTTGCGCGCGTATTCGGGCGTCAGCTCGGCAGGCTTGCGCTCGGATTTCGGGTCAGCCAGTTCGCCGTCGATCTTGGCAAGGCCAGCCACCTGCTCGGGCGTGCGCTTGATGATCCAGACGGGCTTGCCGCGCCACTCAACCGTCATCATTTCGCCCGGCTTGAGATTGCTGATGTCAGCCTCAACTGCAGCACCAGCTGCACGAGCACGTTCTGAAGGTTGGAAGGTCGAAACGAAGGGGATGGCGGTGGCCACGCCGCCCACGCCACCGGCGGCGCAGGCCATGGTCACCCAGGTCCGACGGCTTTGATCCACTGGCTGATTGCTCATGGGTATCCTTATGGACTTTTAGAGGACTGATGGGACGATGAGATTGGGGTCAACCTCGCATTCTAACGGACGTCTGCCGCCCCCCTCCCCCTTGGCTGCACTTGTTGATCAGACTCAGACTCCCGTCAACCTGTAACATTTTCACAACGAGCCGGCGCCATGCCCCCCGGTACGGCGTCGGGTCAGGCACCGCAACCTTGCCGGACGGGCCTACAGTTCCTTGATTGCCCCCTGTTTCATTTCCATCAAGGATCGGAGTCTCGCCATGAGCTTTTTCAGTGAATTCAAGGAGTTTGCCGTCAAGGGCAACGTCGTCGACCTGGCTGTCGGTGTGATCATCGGTGGGGCCTTTGGCAAGATCGTCGACTCGGTGGTCAATGACCTGATCATGCCGTTGGTCGGCAAGGTCGTTGGCGGCCTCGATTTCAGCAACTACTACATTGCCCTGGCCAACCAGCCTGCCGGCCTGCCCCTGGCCGACGCCAAGAAGATCGGTGCCGTGTTCGCTTACGGCAGTTTTCTGACCGTGGCCCTGAACTTCGCGATCCTCGCTTTCATCATTTTCCTGATGATCAAGCAGATCAACCGCCTGAAGAAGGAAGAGCCGGCACCGGCACCCGCGGCACCCGCCCCCACGCCCGAAGACATCTTGCTGCTCCGTGAGATTCGTGACAATTTGAAACGGTAACGAAAGACCGGGCGGAAGCGGCCGATATCCAACGATCAAAGGCAGTCCCCTTTTGGGACAGTTCACGCAGTGGCTGAAAGCGGCCGCTGCCACCCTGATCTGATTGGACCCGTCCAGTGACCGACCCCCGTTTAGACATCGTTCTTGACCGTGCGCACAGCCGCGTCAGCAAGGCGGTGTCGGACGCCATCGAGAAGGTTCTGACGCAGTTGGGGCCGCTGGCCCTGTCAGCGACCAGCAACGCGCAGCGCCAGTTGCTGATGAGTGCCGAGCGGGACCTGAAGCTGAAATCGCTGCAGGTGAGCGCCAGCTTCAGCAAGGGCTTCAGGCAGCAACTGGACAAGACCACGCGCCTCACGCCGAGCGGGCACCAGACGCTGGGCAATGACACCGACTGGGCCTCCTTGTCCCTGGTGGACAACGAAGAGGTCGAGCGAGGTGTCACGGCCGACCGCATGGCGCAGGCGCTGACGCACGAGTGCGATGCCGAACTGGGCTCGCTGCAGGCCTACATGACCACCTTGCTGGGTGACCCCAGCCCGGAACGCAACCCGCTTCGCCCCCCTGGCATCGCCAAAGCGCTGCTGAACGCCCTGGCCGATGTGGGCAGCGAACAGGACGTGGTGCAGGTACTGGGGCAGCATGCCGGACGCGTGCTGGGTCAGGAGTTGCAAAGCTGTTACGCCCAGCTGGTGGCCGATCTGCGGGCACAGGGCATCACGCCTCAAGGGTTGTCGGTCAACCGCAGCCGTCAGGGCAGCTCGACCAACCCTGCCAGCCTCAATGGGGAATTGCCCACCACGACGCAAACCCAGACCCAGACGCAACCAGGGGCATTCAACGACAGTCTGGCGGGCCGCGCCCCATCCGGCTACGCGAGTGCGCCGCTGACCGCCGACACGCACCTGCGTGCGGCGCAGGCACTCAGCGAGATGTTCGGCATGGCCATGCCCGGGCCAGCACCCAACGGCCCGGCCCCGATCGGTCTGCGCGCGCCACGCGTTCCAGGCGCTCTGCCAGCAGTCAACCCGGACTTCCAGAACCTGCTGCGTCAGATCGCAGCCCAGACTCCGGCGCCGGGCTGGACCGCGACCTTCCCTGGCACCGATGTCGAAGGTGTTCAAGGTGAGCCCAGTGCGGGCTTCGCCGGGCCCTTGATGGCCGTCAACGTCATCCGCGCCCACCGCGAGGAGCTGGTTCGCGCCAGCGGCGGCGCTGCGCTTGACCAGATGGTGATCGACATCGTGGCTGCCCTGTTCGACCAGGTGTTGTCCGACCCCAAGGTGTCGCCGCAAATGGCCCGCCAGATCGCCCGCCTGCAGATGCCGGTGTTGCGCGTGGCCTTGGCCGACATGAGCTTCTTCAATTCACGCAAGCATCCCGTGCGGCGCTTCGTGAACCGCATCGCGAGCTTGTCGGCCTCGTTCGATGGTTATGACGATGGCCCCGGTCGCGCCTGCCTGGAACGCGTCACGGCACTGGTCGATGACATTGTCGAGGGTGACTTCGACCGCATGGACGCCTACGAGTCCAAGCTCGCCGAACTGGAATCCTTCATCGACACGGAAAACGCCCGCGAGGCGGCGGAGCATGCGGCTGTCGCGGCCATGCTCAGCGGCAAAGAGGCCGATCTGCGCGTGCACCAGCGTTACATGCAGATCCTCAGGCGCGAGCTGGCCAACGTGGAGATGCCCGAATTCCTGCGGGACTTCCTGTCCCAGATCTGGAGTCAGGTGCAGGTCATGGCTTCAGCGAAAGACGGCGCGCAGTCGCCTCTTGCCGCTCGCATGAAAAAGGCAGGCCACGACCTGGCCTTGAGCGTGCAGCCCAAGGGCCTCCCCCAGTTGCGCAAGGAGTTTCTGCTCAAGCTGCCGCAGTTGATGAAGGACCTCAACGAGGGCCTGGCACTGATCCAGTGGGCCGATGAGGCCAAGCAGGCGTTTTTCTCGCAGCTGCTGCCAGCCCATGCCGAGTGCCTGAAGACCGCGCCGCACCACGACCTGACCCAGCGCATGCTGGAACACCAGCTCAACAAGGTCGAGCAAATTGCCATCCCGAGCCGGGAGGAGGCCGCCAACGACCCGCTCCCCGAGACACTGGACGACCTGAAGTCACCGCCGGTACTGACGGTGGTACCGGCCTTGAGCACCACGGAAATCCAGCAAGCCGGCTTCGTGCCGGAGGCCGCGCTGGCAGCGGAAGGGCCGCTGGACATCGATCTGAACCTGCCCGGCGAGGCCGATCCTTCGCTCAGCGAAATCGACATCAACCTGGACAGTCCCGCGCCACCGTCGGCCGGCCTGCAACTGGTGCACCATATCCAGAAAGGCACGGCCTACCAGATGATGATGCAGGGCCAGTGGAAGAAGGTCCGCCTGACCTGGGTGAGCGAAGGCCGCACCTTCTTCATCTTCAACCACGGGCACACGCACAAGCAGACCATCTCGCTGACGGCGCGCACGCTGGCCAAGATGTGCGACAGCGGCCGCTTCCGGGCCTTCGAACAAGCCGAATTGATCGAGCGCGCCACCGTGCGTGCACGCCGGCAACTGGCCGCACTGGGGTCGGGCTCGGCCAGCACGCCCTCTCGCGCGCGTTCAGCCGCCTGATTGGCGCCCCGCCACCAGCAAACGCGCCATGCGCACGGCCTGCGCAAAACTGGCTTCGTCCGCCCTGCCGGTTCCGGCGAGGTCGAAGGCCGTTCCGTGGTCCGGACTGGTCCGCACAAAGGGCAACCCCAAGGTGACATTGACCCCCTGGTCCAGCCCCAGGTACTTCACGGGAATCAGCCCCTGATCGTGGTACATCGCGATCACCACATCGAACTCCCCTGGGTGACCTGGTGCATGACGGGCCCGCATGAAGACGGTATCCGGTGCGTACGGACCGCTGGCATCCACCCCCTCGGCACGTGCCGCCTCGATGGCGGGCCCGATGATGGTGCGCTCTTCGTCGCCGAACAAGCCCCCCTCTCCGGCGTGGGGGTTGAGCCCCGCCACGGCGATACGCGGGTGCCGCATGCCCCAAAGTTGTGCGCTGGCATGGGTGATGCGGATGGTTTCCAGCACCGATGCCGTGGTCACCTGCTCGATCGCCTGACGCAGCGACACGTGAATGGTCACCAGAACGGTCTTGAGTTCGTCGTTGGCCAGCATCATGCGGACCGGCGCGGGGGGCTGCCCCGGCGGGCTGCCCTCTGCCTGAAGCAGTTCGGTATGCCCGGGATAGGGCTCGCCCGCCAGCGCCAGCGCCTCCTTGTGCAGGGGGGCGGTCACGATACCGGCCACTTCGCCCTGCTGCGCCAGGCGCACCGCTTCGCGGATACAGGCGGCGGCGGCCTGCCCGGCCCGCACGTCGACCTGCCCGATGGGGGCTTGCAGCAAATCTGCGGGCAGACCAGGTGGCACCCAGACGCCCATCTGTCCAGGCTGCAGGCTGGCGTGCTGCGCGAGGCTGCCCAGCGTGACCACCTCGGGCCGATCTGCAGGCGACAAGAAGCCCGCGGCCCTTTGCATCACGCCAGGGGAACCGATCACGACCGCCGCACCACCACCTGCACGCCACCACTTGGCGATGATTTCGGGGCCGATCCCGCAGGCGTCGCCCATGGTGAGCGCCAGGAGCGAACAAGCAGACGAAGAGGATGGCGCAGACACGAAGACACCTGTTTTTTGCCCAAGACAGCCGGATTGTCACCCCTGACAACAAGGCTGGCTCAAGGCTGGCCCCTCGATTGCTACACTCCCCCCATGACTTGGTTAGATGAAATCCGCTGGGACGAGAACGGGCTGGTGCCGGTGATCGCCCAGGAAGACGCAAGCGGCGACGTGCTGATGTTCGCCTGGATGAACCGCGATGCCCTGGCCCGCACGGCCGAACTGGGCGAGGCGGTGTACTGGAGCCGTTCGCGTCAGAAGCTGTGGCACAAGGGCGAGGAGTCCGGCCACATCCAGAAGGTGCACGCCATCCGCATGGACTGCGACAACGATGTGGTGCTGCTGCGCGTGACACAGCTGGGCCACGAGCCCGGCATCGCCTGCCACACCGGGCGCCACAGCTGCTTCTTCCAGAAGTACGAAAATGGGCAGTGGGTCTCGCTTGACCCGGTGATCAAAGACCCCGCCAGCATCTACAAAAAATGAGCACCTTGCCCTCCACTTCCCACCCGCATCAGGACGTGCTGGCCCGCCTGGCCGAGGTGATCGAGTCCCGCAAGGGCGGTGACCCGGACAAAAGCTATGTGGCCCGCCTGTTCCACAAAGGCACCGACACGGTCTTGAAAAAGGTCGGCGAGGAAGCAACTGAGACGGTGATGGCTGGCAAGGACATGGCCGCCGACCCCAGCGAGGCGCACCGCAAGGCCTTGGTGGGCGAGTTCGCCGACCTGTGGTTCCACTCCATGGTGGCCATGGCGCACCTGGGGCTGCACCCCGACGAGGTGGTGGGTGAACTGGCGAGGCGCGAAGGGCTGTCTGGACTGGAGGAATTCGCCATGCGGAAGGCCAAGACAAGCGAAGGTGGCGCATCCTGATCAAAATGCGCATGTGCTTATGCGTGTTCAGGCGAGCCTGAATCGCCAGCACAGCAGAAAATTAGCGGTTTGTTTTCGAGTCGTCAGACTTTTTGGAGAAGATCATGGGTTCATTCAGCATCTGGCATTGGCTGATCGTGCTGGTCATCGTGGTGATGGTTTTTGGCACCAAGAAGCTCAAGAACGTGGGCACCGATCTGGGTGCGGCCGTGAAGGGCTTCAAGGATGGCATGAAGGATGGCGGCACGGCTGACGCCCCCCCTCAACAAGTGACCAACACCGCCCGCCAGGACGCCAACACCGTTGACGTCGAAGCCAAGAGCAAGTCTTGATCGATCTGTTTTTTGCCGCGCCACTGAAAGGTGGGGCGTAAGCCATGATTGATTTCGGCATCGACAAACTGGCGCTCATCGGCGCGGTGGCCTTGATCGTCATCGGCCCGGAGAAGCTGCCGCGTGTGGCCCGCACCGTGGGCGTGCTGCTGGGCAAGGCGCAGCGCTATGTCTCGCAGGTGCAAAGCGAGGTCAACCGCTCCATGGAGCTGGAAGAGCTCAAGAAGGTCAAGACGGGCCTGGAGGAAGCTGCGCGCGACGTAGGCCAGTCGGTGGAAGACCGCATCAACGAAGCCCGCGATGCGATCTACACCGACCCGCAGGCCGAGCAGGCTTCGCAGCATGAGCCCATTCCGTACTACAGCTATGGCCCGCCGGTGCGCAAGAACTGGCGCCTCAAGCGTGGTGCCACGCCGCTTTGGTACAAGCAACGCCATGGGGTACGCCGCCAGGTTCAGTCAGGTGCCGCACGGGTGGCACGCTTCCGACCCGGCCCCCGCTAAACAGGGTTTTGTGTGAGCGAAACAAACAAACCAGATGAGCTCGATGGCAGCGAACAGCCATTCGTGTCCCACCTGATCGAATTGCGTGACCGGCTGATTCGGGCCGTGATCGCCATCGGGGCCGCCTTCATCGTGCTGGCGATCTACCCCTCGCCGTCGGTGCTGTACGACTGGCTGGCACTGCCGCTGGTGCAACACCTGCCCAAAGGGGCCACCCTGATCGCCACCAACCCGATCTCGCCGTTCATGGTGCCGATCAAGGTGACGATGCTGGCATCCTTGATGCTCGCCCTGCCCGTGGTGCTCTACCAGATCTGGGCCTTTGTCGCGCCTGGTCTGTACGCCCACGAAAAGCGTCTCGTGTTGCCCCTGATCGTGTCGAGCACGGTGCTGTTCTTTGCCGGGGTGGCGTTCTGCTACTTCTTCGTGTTCGGCAAGGTGTTCACCTTCATCCAGAGCTTTGCGCCCAAGAGCATCACGGCTGCACCGGACATCGAGGCCTACCTCAGCTTCGTGCTCAACATGTTCCTGGCGTTTGGTGCGGCATTCGAGGTGCCCGTGGTGCTGGTGATCCTGGCGCGCATGGGCATCGTCTCGGTCGAGAAGCTCAAGGAATTCCGCAGCTACTTCATCGTGATCGCTTTCGTGATCGCCGCGGTGATCACGCCGCCGGATGTGGTGTCGCAGCTGTCACTGGCCATCCCGATGTGCCTGCTGTACGAGGTCGGGATCTGGGCGGCGCAATTGTTCGTCAAGCACACGCGCGCACCTGACAGCGAAGACGCGCCAGCCTCCTGAGGCCTGAGGGCTCACTCGTCCTGGCCACGCGCCTGGATCGGGGTCCTCGGGCGCTTGGCCACCACGATGTTGAGCGTCAGCATGTCACCGCCGCGCTGCACGCGCAGCTGAGCGGCCTCACCCGGCTTCAATGACGCCACCGCATTGAGCAACTGGGCCGTGTTGGCCACCTTGCTGCGCGCCACCTCCACCACGACATCACCCGGGCGCATGCCGCCCTGGGCTGCCGGGCCGTTGTGCAGCACGCCGGTGATCAGCACGCCCTCTTTGATGGGCAGGTTGAAGGTGTCGGCCATCTCCGGCGTGAGGTCTCGCGGCTCGACGCCAATCCAGCCGCGTGTCACCTGGCCATCACGGATGAGGCTTTCCATCACCTGGCGTGCCGTCGACACCGGGATTGCAAAGCCGATGCCCAGGCTGCCGCCCGAGCGCGAGTAGATGGCACTGTTGATGCCCACCAGATTGCCCGTTGCATCCACCAGGGCCCCGCCAGAGTTGCCCGGGTTGATCGCGGCATCCGTCTGGATGAAGTTCTCGAAAGTATTGATGCCCAACTGGTTGCGGCCCAGGGCGCTCACGATGCCGGCCGTCACCGTCTGCCCCACGCCAAAGGGGTTGCCGATGGCCAGCACGGCATCCCCCACCTGCAAGGCGTCGGAATCCCCGAACGCGATGGAAGGCAGGCGGTCCAGGTCCACCTTCAGCACCGCCAGGTCGGTGTCCGGATCGGTCCCGATCACCTTGGCCGAGGCCTTGCGCCCATCGGTGAGCATCACCTCGATGTCGTCCATGCGGTCGACCACATGGTTGTTGGTGAGCACGTAGCCCTCTGGCGACACGATGACGCCAGAGCCAACGCCAGCCTGCGGTTGGCCCTCCTGATCGCCAAAGAAGTAGCGAAACCACGGGTCATTGCGACGGGGGTTGCGCGCCGCCGAATTGCTGGTGATGACGCTGACGACCGTTGGCGCTGCCCGTTGGGCGGCATCGCGAAAGCCCTGCGCCGGCACCGCTGGGGCCGACGCACTGCGCCCCGGCGCGGCGGCCGGCACGACGGCCACCGTGGCCCCGGGCAACACCTGGCGCCAGGACAAGGCCTGGATCCACTGTGGTTTGAATGTCGAGACCACGAACAACACGGCAACCGCCACGGTCACGGTCTGCGAGAAAATCAGCCAGGTTTTACGCATGAGTGCCACAAGCCATGAACAACGTCTGTCAGAAAGGCCAGCCATGATCGACCGAGAAGCCTTGCACCGCCACCTGCAGGATCTGCTGGAGGCCGATCGATTCAAGGATTATGGGCCGAACGGTCTCCAAGTTGAGGGCAAGCCTGTCATTCACAAGCTCGTGACGGGTGTGACGGCCAGCCTGGCCCTCATCGATGCAGCGATTGCAGCCAACGCCGATGCGATCCTGGTCCACCACGGGCTGTTCTGGCGCGGGCAGGATGGCCGACTCACCGGCTGGATGAAGCAGCGTGTGGCCCGCCTGATCCAGCACGACATCAACCTGTTTGCCTACCACCTGCCACTGGATGCCCACGCGACGCTAGGCAACAATGCGCAATGGGGGCAAAGATTGGGGCTGGTGGCCGACGCCCGCTTTGGCGACCAGGATCTGGGCTTTCTGGGCCCCGTGCCCGATGAGCTGAATCTGGCCGGCCTGGGTGAGCGTGTGACCCAGGTATTGGGGCGCCCGCCCGTGATGGTGCTAGGTGACGGGCGCGCCTTGAAACGTGCGGCATGGTGCAGCGGCGGCGCCCAAGGCTATTTCGAAGGCGCCATCGCCGCCGGGGCCGATGTGTTCCTGACCGGCGAGATCTCCGAGCCGCAGGCGCACTACGCACGCGAAACCGGCGTGGCCTTTCTGGCCTGTGGCCACCATGCCAGCGAGCGCTATGGCGTTCAGGCGGTGGGGCAGCACCTGGCCGCGCGCCTCGGGCTGCAGCACGCCTTCCTCGACATCGACAACCCGGCCTGAGCCAGCCCGGCGCAGCCGGCTATGCCTGCGCCTTGCGCGTCAATGGGCCAGCACCATCTCCAGCTCGGCAAAGCTGCGCGAATGCAGATCGGGCTCGATGGTCGTGTTCATCGCCATCTCCAGCCGGCTGGCCGAAAACAGCCCACGCAGCACCGTCTTGCCGTGCTTCTTCTGGGTCACCAGCAAATAGCGCAGCCCATGTTCATGCATGGTTTCGGCGATGTCGCCCAGCCGGGCCGTGCGCACGGCGGCCAGATCCACCGTGTCCCATTGAGTCACGGGCACCATCACGTCGGCCACCGTCAATTCCCGGCGAACCACCATGTGGCTGGACGCCCGAACCACCGGGCGCTCGCCCTGGATGTCCTCGGCCGTGACCATGCCGACCAGCTCGCCGTTGACCCCAGCCACAAACACCATGCGGACACCGGCCCGCAGCATCAGGTGCAAGGTCTCGTCGAGCCCATCATGCTGCTGTGCGACCACGCAAGCGCTGTGGTGCAGGTCGGTCAGCAAGCTCATGGCGGCGTCGTGGGGCAAGGCCATGCGCTGGACCTTGGGCAGCTCTGGCGCCGTGGTCATGGACGACAGGGCAAGCGGCTTGAAGCGAGAAGTCAGGGGCATGTGGCACTCCTTTCGAAGCTGATCCTGCCCTCTGGCGGCCCGACCGGTCAGCGGCCTTGGCACGGAGGGCGAGGCATATCCCGTTCGACACCTTACGCCTGTTCTCGACACGCGGACAGGGACATCACCAAACCCATATGGGCGTCAGTGTGATGCTTGTCACGCGCGCAAAAAGAAAGGCCGCATTGGCGGCCTTGCGGAGGTGAAACGTGCGGGCCTCAGATGCGAACGGGAATGCCGCGTTGAGCCATCACCGCCTTGGCCTGCGCCACGGTGTACTCGCCATAATGAAAGATGCTGGCCGCGAGCACGGCATCCGCCCCACCCTGCTGGACGCCATCGGCCAGGTGATCCAGATTGCCCACGCCGCCCGAGGCGATCACGGGCACGCCCACGGCGTCGCTCACGGCATGGGTCAGCGCCAGATCGAAGCCGGACTTGGTGCCATCGCGGTCCATGCTGGTCAGCAAGATTTCGCCCGCGCCATGCTCGGCCATCTGCTTCGCCCAGGCCACGGCATCCAGGCCCACGTTCTTGCGGCCACCATGGCTGTAGACATCCCAGCCCGGCCCGCGTGCGGCCAGGTCATCGCCCTGACGGCGCTTGGCGTCGATCGCCACCACGATGCACTGCGAACCATATTTGTCAGACGCCTCGCGGATGACGGGTGGGTTGGCCAGCGCGGCCGAGTTGAAGCTGACCTTGTCGGCGCCGGCATTGAGCAGGCGGCGCACGTCGTCCACGGTGCGCACGCCGCCACCCACCGTCAGCGGGATGAAGACCTGCGAAGCCACGGCTTCGATGATGTGCAGGATCATGTCGCGGCCATCGCTGGTGGCCGTGATGTCCAGGAAGGTAAGCTCGTCGGCGCCTTGCTCGTTGTAGCGCGCGGCGATCTCGACCGGGTCACCGGCGTCACGCAGCTCGACGAAGTTGACGCCCTTGACGACGCGCCCGCCTGTGACGTCCAGGCAGGGGATGATGCGTTTGGCTAGCACGGGAAGGCCTTTGCTCGATCAGCCTTGGCCATTGAGTTCATCGGCACGCTTCTGCGCAGCGGCGAAGTCCAGGTCACCGGTGTAGATGGCGCGACCACAGATCACGCCTTCCACGCCTTCGGACTCGACAGCGCACAACTCTTCGATGTTCCGGATGTTGGACAGGCCACCCGAGGCGATCACGGGCACGGTCAGGGCCTGGGCCAGCTTGACGGTGGCCTCGATGTTGATGCCAGAGAGCATGCCGTCGCGACCGATGTCGGTGTAGATCACACCTTCCACGCCATAGTCTTCGAACTTCTTGGCCAGATCGACCACCTCGTGGCCGGAGAGCTTGCTCCAGCCGTCGGTGGCCACCTTGCCATCCTTGGCGTCCAGACCGACGATGATGTGGCCGCCAAAGGCCACACAGGCGTCTTTCAGGAAGCCGGGGTTCTTGACCGCGGCGGTACCGATGATGACGTAGCTCAGGCCGTCGTCGAGGTAGCGCTCGATGGTGTCGAGGTCGCGGATACCGCCACCCAGTTGCACCGGGATCTCGTCACCCACTTCTTTGATGATGGCCTTGATGGCCGCCTCATTGACGGGTTTGCCGGCAAAGGCACCGTTGAGGTCCACCAGGTGCAGGCGCCGAGCGCCCGCGTCCAGCCAGCGCCGGGCCATCGCGGCCGGGTCCTCGCCAAACGTGGTGGAGTCATTCATGTCGCCTTGTTTGAGGCGAACGCATTTGCCGTCTTTCAGGTCAATCGCAGGGATCAGCAGCATGGCTGTGGTGCGGGTGGGTGGAGAAATCGTCGGGACCCTGAAAGCACTCAAGGCTTCCAGAGCAGGAAATTGCGGTACAGGGCCAGCCCGTGCTCGGCACTCTTCTCGGGGTGGAACTGGGTGGCGAAAATGTTATCCCGGGCTACAGCGCAGGTAAAGCGGACGCCGTATTCGGTTTCCCCGGCACTGTGTTGGGGATTGTCCACAACCGCATGGTAACTGTGGACAAAGTAAAAGTAGCTGTCGTCGGGAATGCCGGCCCAGACGGGGTGCGGCTGGCCGCCCCAGACGCCAGCATGGCGGGACTGGTGCACGCGGTTCCAGCCCATCTGGGGCACCTTGTAGCGGCTGCCGTCTGGCTGGGTCATGCCGTCCAGGCGGAACTTGATCACCTTGCCGGGCAAGAGGCCCAGGCCGGGCGTGTCCTGCTCTTCGGAGTGGTCCAGCAGCATCTGCATGCCCACACACACGCCCATCAAGGGCTTGTTGGCGGCGGCATGCAACACCGCGCTCAGCAGGCGGCCGCCGTGGGCTTCACGCAGTTCGCGCATGCAGTCACGCATGGCGCCCTGCCCGGGCAGCACGACGCGCTCGGCGGCATTCACCACCTCGGGGTCGTTGGTCACCACCACGTTCAGATTCAGATCCTTGGCTGCGTGTTCAACCGCCTGCGAGACGGAACGCAGGTTGCCCATGCCGTAATCAATCACGGCCACTGTCGATGTCTGGCTCATGGAGTCAAGAAAAAAGCATCAATACAGGGGCACGGGCTCACAGCGAGCCTTTGGTCGACGGGATCACGCCGGCCATGCGGGGGTCGCGCTCCAGCGCGGCACGCAGTGCACGGGCAAAGGCCTTGAACACGGTTTCGGCCTGATGGTGCGCGTTGACGCCCTTCAGGTTGTCAATGTGCAGGGTCACGCCGGCATGGTTGACGAAGCCCTGGAAGAACTCGTAAGTCAACTGGGTGTCGAAGCCGCCAATGCTGCCCGAGGTGAACGGAACGTCGATGTGCAGGCCCGGGCGGCCGGAGAAATCGATCACAACGCGCGACAGGGCCTCGTCCAGCGGGACATAAGCATGGCCATAACGGCGGATGCCCTTCTTGTCGCCCACAGCCTTGGCAAAAGCCTGCCCCAGGGTGATGCCGACGTCTTCCACGGTGTGGTGGCCGTCGATGTGCAGGTCGCCCACAGCGTGGATGTCCAGATCGATCAGGCCGTGGCGCGCGATCTGGTCCAGCATGTGGTCGAAAAAGCCGATGCCGGTGTGCAGCTTGGCCGCACCGGTGCCGTCCAGGTTGACGCGGACGGTGATCTGGGTTTCGGCGGTGTTGCGGGTGACCTCGGCCACGCGATCGGCGCCAGCTTGGGCCACCATGTCAGGAGCGTTCATGCAGGGTTGGAAATCAGGGGTTCACGCAGGATGTCGGCCAATGCCGCGATGAGGGCGTCATTTTCCGAGGGCAATCCCACGGTCAGGCGGATACAGTTTGCCAGCAAACGGTGCAGGCCCGCCACATTTTTGATCAGGATGCCCCTAGCTTTAAGGGCGTTGAAGGTGGCGGCCGCGTCGTTCACGCGCACCAGGATCATGTTGGCCTGGCTGGGGTAGGCCCTGGCGCCGGGCATGGTGGCCAGCGCGGCCAGCAGGCGTTCGCGCTCGGACTTGATGGTCTCGGCCTGGCGGGCGAACTCGTCGGCATGCTCGATGGCGAACAGCGCGGCCTCGACGTTGAGCACGCTGATGTTGTAGGGCGGGCGCACCTTTTCGACCTGCTCGATCAGGTCCTTGCGGCCCATCATGTAGCCCAGGCGGACACCGGCCAGGCCGAATTTGGACAGGGTGCGCATCAGCAGCACATGCGGGTGCTTGGTGAGGCGATCGAGGTAGCTCTTGCTGGCGAAAGGCTGGTAGGCCTCGTCGATGATGACCAGGCCAGGGTGACCCACTGCGGCGTTCGCCCCCACCGCATCGACGATCTGCTCGATGACGGCGTCATCCCACAAATTGGCTGTGGGGTTGTTCGGGTAGGCGATGTAGGTGATCGCGGGCTGGTAATCGCGGATGGCGGCCAGCATGGCGGGGCCATCGAGTTCGAAATCGGGTGTCAAGGGCACGCCGACGAATTGCATGCCGCTTTGCTTGGCAAAAGCCTCGTACATGACGAAGCCAGGCAGCGGGGCCAGCGCCACGGCGCCAGGCTGCGCGCACGCCACCGACAGCAGAGAGATCAGCTCATCGGAACCATTGCCCAGCACCAGGCCGTAGTCGGCGGGCACGTGGGCGTAGACGCGCAGGGCGGCATGCAGCTCATTCACGCGCACGCCGGGGTAGCGGTTCAGGGCCACCTTGCCCAGGCGCTCACCCAACTCGGCCTGCAAGGCAGCCGGCAGGGTGAAAGGGTTTTCCATCGCGTCGAGCTTGATGTAGCCGGCGGCGTCCTGCACCACGTAGGCGTGCATCGCGCGGACATCGGGACGAAAAACGTCGAGCAGGCTCATAGCTTATTTCTTCAGGCGAAATTCTGCAGCCTGCGCATGGGCCTGCAGGCCTTCGCCATAAGCCAGCACCGCAGCCGTCTTGCCCAGCACCTGGGCACCAGCCTCGCTCACCTCGATCAGGCTGGAGCGCTTCTGGAAGTCGTACACGCCCAGGGGCGAGGAGAAACGCGCAGTGCCAGATGTAGGCAGCACGTGGTTAGGGCCTGCGCAGTAGTCACCCAGCGATTCGGAGGTGTAGGCACCCAGGAAGATGGCGCCGGCGTGCTTGAGCAGCGGCTCCCACTTGTGCGGGTCGTTGCTGCTGACCTCAAGGTGCTCGGGGGCGATGCGGTTGGAGATCTCGCAGGCCTCTTCCATGCTG
>JACPOH010000307.1:0-12835 GCA_016185075.1 Aquabacterium sp.
GATGACCCTGACGCCGCGCTTCCATGGCGACCTGGCCAAGATGCGCCGCGTATCGCGCAAGACCATGGCCAACGCCATCCACCTTGCACCCCTGATCGCCGAGTGGCGCGGCACACGCACACCCGCCCTGGTGTTCGGCGGTCGCCGTGGGCAGTTGATGACCCTGGACATCTTCGACAACGACCTGGGCAATTACAACTTCGCCATCATTGGCGCGCCAGGCTCGGGCAAGTCGGTGCTGATGAACGAGATGGCCTGGTCCTACCGGGCCATCGACGCCAAGGTCTGGATGCTGGACCTGGGCCGCTCTTTCGAGAAGCTGTGCCGCAAGGCCAAGGGCACCTACATCGAGTTCCGCCCCGATGTGGACATCTGCCTGAACCCCTTCACCAACATCGTTGACATCCACGAGGACATCGACATGCTGGTGCCCGCCATCTCCAAGATGTGCTCCATGCAGCACACGCTGGAAGAGGTGCAGTACAAGGCCATTTCGGCCATGGTGCTCAAGCTGTTCGCCGAGCACGGCAACGACCTGACCATCACGGCCCTGCGCGAGGCCTTCAAGACCGGCAACATCGAAGCCTTGGGCCTGGTCAACGATCAGCGCATCAAGGACCTGGCCGTGATGCTCAACCCCTACACCCGAGGCGGCCAGTACGAGCGATTCTTCGAAGGACCCAGCAACGTCGATTTCAGCAACGACTTCATCGTCATCGAGAACGAGGAACTCAAGCGCCGCCCCGACCTGCACGCCGTCGTCAACATCCTACTGCTGCACCAGATCACTGGCGAGATGTACCTCAGCCGCAACCGGCGCAAGGTGCTGTTCATTGATGAGCTCAAGCAGCAGCTCGGCGACATCGGGGCCGATGACCCGGTCAAGGCCGCCGTGATCGAGGAAGCGGCTCGGCGCGCCCGCAAATACGGCGGGGCCTTGGGCACAGCAACCCAGAGCGCCGACGACTTCTATGGCTCGGCCCAGATGGAAGCTGCGTTCAACTGCTCGGACTGGGTGTTCCTGCTGCGCCAGAAGCCCGAATCCATCGAGATGCTGGACCGCAAGGGCCGCCTGACCATGGACGAGCCCAAAAAGCGCTTGTTGAACTCGCTGAGGACCGAGGCGGGCGTGTACTCCGAGCTGTACATCTCCTCCCCGGTGGGCGAAGGGGTGGCGCGCAACATCCTGGATCCGGCCACGCACCTGCTGTTTTCCAACAAGCTGGAGGACAACGCGCCCATCGACGAGCTACGTGCGCAAGGCCTGAGCATCGATGCCGCCATCACCGAACTGCTGCGGCGCCGGGGGCACACCGTATGAAAGCCCCTGATTTCATCCCTGCCCTGGTGCAACTGCTGCTAACCCTGATCGTGGTCGCTGCCGCCTTGCTGCTCTATGACCGCACGGTGGTCCGCCCAGCGCTGCGCATCGGCATGGTCGATGTGGCCGAGGTGTACCGGCAAAAGGAAGCCGAGTTCACACAACTGCTCACCAAGGCGGGCTCGGAAGACGATCGGCAAAACGCCATGCTGATGGCACGCACCTTCGCCCAACGCCTGCCCATTGCACTGGAGGAATTGCCCCGCGACTGCGCATGCTTGGTGGTGCTCAAAGGCGCTGTGGCCGGGCCCACACCGCACACCGTGGACTTGACCGCTCAGTTGCGCCAGAAAGTGGGGATGCCATGACCTTGCAGATCGTCCGCATCCCGCCCCCTATGCCCTGGCCTGTGCGAAGCTATCGTCAAGCCCGGCAATCTTTTGTCGACCAGTTGGCCCACATGAGGCGCCGCTGGTACCTCTATCTTCCGGTGTTCGCCATCTGGGCATTGGCCTACGTCCGGCTGTTCCTGGATCCCACCCCACGCCTGCCCATTGTCTTCAACTGGACGCCCAGCCTGCCTTACCGCGTAGCCTACCTCACGACATTTGGCGTGACCGGGACACAGGCTGCGCCGCCTACCTTGCACCGTGGCGACTACATCTTGTTCGCCTTCGCGGGCGATGCCAAGCAGCAATACCCGGGCCTGCGCGGCCAGCCCTTCTTCAAGATGGTCAGGGGCCTGCCCGGTGACACCATCACCGTCCAAGACCGCAGGGTGTTGATCAACGGCGAGGCAGTTGGGCATGCCAAATCTCAAACCTTTGACCACCGTGCACTCGATCCCATTCTGCCCACGGTGATCCCACCGGGCAGCTACTACGTCCAGGGCAGCAGCCCCGACAGCTTTGATTCGCGCTACCGCAGCAGCGGTCTGGTTCGCGCCGAGCAGGTCATCGGGCTCGTGCGGCCCCTGTTCTGAGGAGCATGACATGCAAGCTCGTCCAAGCCACTTACAGCCACACCGCAATGGCCCTCATGACGTGCGCCAGTCGGCGCCTCGCCTGATCCTGTGCATCTGGATCGCTGGCTTGGCATCTGCAGCCCACGTTCAAGCTCAGAAGCCGACCAAGCAGCCAGCCCAGCAGCCGGAAAGATGGCACGCCCATAGCAGCCCAGTCACTCAAAGCACCAGCACCGCAGCGTCCACGCCAGACGACGTGACACTGGAGGACTACCTAGCACTGCTGGCGCAAATCTCACCTGCAGCCCGCGACGGAGCCCAGGCCTACTTGCGGGCGTTCGCGCAACGCTGCGGGCGGCCCCTCACCGCACTGGAGCTGCGCAAGGCGATTGCCCAGGGCAGCGGTGACCCGGTCCTCATGGGCATGGTCAGCGCCAGCCACCCCAGCCAACTGGCGCAGCGTGACGCCCTGCTGAACCAACTCTCCCAACGCATCCGTTGCGAAGGTCAAGGTCAGCCATGAAACCCAGGAGCCCACATGTAATGTTGATGGCCTGCCTGCTGAGCATGGCATGTGCAGGTGTGGGCTCATGCGCTTGGGCGGTGGACCTGGGCAGCATCGGTCCGACCTACCCGATCAGCGAAGCCAACCTGCTGGACTTCATCACGCAACGCCTGCGAGAAAAGCAAGCCAGTGGTGAACTGGCTCGACTGCAGGACCAGGCCCGTGAACGAGGCATTCAGGCCGTGCGCCAGCCACAGCCTGTGGCCGGACTGCGCACCACGCAACAACCGCGCACCTACTACTTCGACCCTAGCTTCACGCTGGATCGCAACATCCTGGATTCCCAGGGGCACCTGATGTTTGCCGCTGGCTCGCGCCACAACCCGCTGGACGTGGTGTCCTTGTCCAGACACCTGCTGTTTTTCGACGCCCGTGATGCACGGCAGGTGAGACGCGCACGGGAGTTGATCCAGCACTACCGGGGCCAAGTCAAGGCGATCCTGACAGCTGGCTCCTACCTGGACCTGATGAAAGCCTGGCGCACACCGGTCTATTACGACCAGCAAGGTGTGCTGACCCGACGCCTGGGCATCGAACAGGTGCCCGCCCTGGTCTCGCAGGAAGGCAAGCGCCTGCGCGTGGATGAGTTGGAGGTGACGCCATGACCCGCACCACTCCAAACGCCAGATTGCGTCCATCGTGGGATCACGTCGCGGCAACCCTCCTGATTTGGCTGATGGCCATGACCAGCCAGCACAGCCATGCAGCAGGCATCGCCACCTGCACCGGCAAGTTCCCCAACCCCATCACAGACATCTGCTGGAGTTGCATCCTGCCCATCAGCCTGGGCAGCATCCCCATCGCCAACTTTGGCGGCCAGGAAGACATTGCCAACCCGAGCAGCCCAGTGTGCAGTTGCGGCGTGAACCCGGTCATTGGTCTGTCAATCGGCTTTTGGGAACCGGCTCGCCATGTCGAAGTCGTGCGCAAGCCTTTCTGCCTGACCTCACTGGGTGGCATCGACCTGAATCCGGGCTTGCCCGCACCAGAGGCCGCGCGATTCACACGCCCTGAAGGCGACGGAGATGGCGGCAGCTTCTATCAGGCCCATTTCTACGTGAACCCGATGCTTTACTGGCTGGAGGTGGTGACCGACTTTCCTTGCCTGGAAAAGGGCAGCTTCGATCTGGCTTACCTCACCGAGGTCGATCCGCTGTGGAACGACGACGAGTTGACCCTGATCCTCAATCCTGATGCCGTGTTATTCGCTAATCCCATCGCGATTGCCGCCTGCGCGGCCGACTGCGTCGCCGCCTCAGTGGGCTTTGGCATCAAGGAGTTGTTCTGGTGCGCAGGATGCCAGGGCGGTATTTACCCACTGGATGGCCAGGTGCCCTACCACCTGGGCGGTGTTCGCACAGCCGTTCTGCTGGCCCAGCGCCTGACCGCCAAGATGCACCGCGAGTTGATCGCATGGGGGTGGCATGGCACGCCCGGCCTGTGTGGCCCCTACTTCGAGCCCGTCATGGACAAGACGGCCTACAAGACACAACTCACCTACCCCATCCCCAACACCGAAAAGGACGGAGGCAGGTGCTGCCAGCCTTTCGGGCGCAGCACGGTGATCTGGGGGGCTGGCAAGGAATACCCCGTGCGCGGCGAAGACTTCGCCTTCATGTTGTTTCGCAAAAGGAACTGCTGTGTCGGCTTCTGACTTCCATCAACCTTCACGCTGGGGCTTCGGTCTTGGCCTGTCCATGCTGCTTGCGCTGAGCGCACAGGCCCAACCCACGCCGGTCATCACCGAAGAAGACATGGCTCGGGCCAGGCGCGCGCAACCCACCATCACGGACAACGACATCGAGCGGGCGCAGAAAGCGCACGGCGTGCCCAGCGCCGCTGACTTGGAACATGTGCCCATCACAGCGGGACCACGAATTGATGCGCTGCCACAGCCCCAAGCCAAAGCGCCTGCGGACCTCGAAGCGCTGTCCAAAGCCTACGCCCTGCAGATGAAAGCCGCCCAGCCACCCGGCACCGGGGTGGGCACGGACATGAATGGTGGCCCGATCCTGATGGTGTTCATCAGCCTGTCGATGCCCGAGGCCACGCTCAAGAGACTGGTCAGCCAAGCGGCACTCGCCAAGGCATCCTTGCTGATCAGAGGCCTGCTAAATGGCTCCCTGCGCGACACCGTTGCGCGAACACAGGCATTGTTGGCAGGTCAGTCGGTGGCCTTCCAGATCGACCCGCAAGCTTTCGAGCGCTACGCCATCACACAGGTGCCCAGCTTTGTGCTGGTGCGTGAGGGCGCTGACAACTCGCCCTGTGGTGATGGTGGTCGAGGCAGTTGTGCGCCGCCCAATGACTATGTCCGCCTGGCCGGAGACGTGAGCCTGGACTACGCCCTGGGGCACATCCAGCACCGCACGCCCCGCTTCAGCAAGGATGCCGGCGCCTTCATCCAACGGCTCAAGGGTTAGGAATCGCCATGCTGCGCCGACTCGTCACCTGCTTCACCCTCTGGTGCTTCGTCACGGCGCAGACGATGGCGCTGGCTGGGCCACACGAAGAAGGCACCGCCGCCGGTCAAGCGGCCAACCCGGTGATTCGGGGCACGGTCAGCACCCCTAACGCAACGGCCAATGTGCCGGGATACACCCGCACGCCCGCTGAGGCAGCCTACTACGGCCAACCCAGCTTGTCAGGCCCGGCCAACGCGCGCCTCACCGCCTGCACCAGCACGCCCGATGACCCGGTGTGCCAGGCCCAACGCGGCGCGCTCAACTCGGCCAATACACCACGTCCAGCCATTTCACCCTACGACCCCGCAGTCATGGGCGCGCGGGACATCGCCGCAAACCCGTCTCTGGCCCTTGGCAGCCTCTCCTCCTATTACAGCGGTTGCGCCACCGCCGACGTCACCACACCAGCAGGCGCGGTCACCAAACAGTGCCAGCGCTACAACGGTGTGGGCAACTACGCCACCCGGCGGGATCTGGCGGTGCAAGTCGAACTCGTCCCCAGTTGCACAGCTGGCGACTGGTTTGCGCATGGTCAGGCCAATCGCAACGGTGCCGACTACATGGTGGCCGAGGCCCAGTGCCGCATCCGCACCGACCAGTTGCAGCAATTTCGCTTCTATGCGGCTGGAGGCAATGGGGCCTGCATCGGGTGGCAGAACCTGGAATTGCCCAGCACGCCAGCCACCCAACCTACATTCGTCACCGACCTCTCACCACACTGGGGTGGCCATTGCTGGCGCCCCTTCAAGGTGGTCATGATGCCTGGATCCGGCTGCTCATCTGGCCAGTGCAACTACAACTTCCAGTTCGGCACGCCGGTCTATGCCTGCCCAACCGGCACCGTGCGCGGCGACCAGTTGCAGGCCTACTGGTCCAGCCGCATCCAATCGGCGGGCCCGGCAGATCGCTGCTTCACGCTCACCATGCCACGCCCCCGCGTGGGCTGTGACAGCGGCCCCTCCGTCGCGATCAGCCGCACAGAGACCCGCTGCGCTCAGGATGCGGGCGCGGCCAGCCTGGTCGGCGCTTCTGGCTGGAGCATCCCCTTGTCCTTCCAGCAGCCCACCATGAACCACATCGAAACCGATGTCTGGGATGACAAGAGCGCCCCACTCGAAGCAGGCGGACGCTGCACCGTCACCACCGCCGACCGGTGCGTGGATGGCCCCACCACCAAGGTGATCGATGGCCGAGCCGTCACCCGCGCTTGCTGGTCCTACGAGCGCACCCTGTCTTGCACATCCGGCGCCCCCACAGACGAATGCGCCCCCTTGCTGAGCCAAGGCTGCACGCCGGACAGCAGCACATGCAAGCAAACCAACGCTGCCACAGGCATGTGCGAGATCTACCAGGACAGCTACACCTGCCCGGCCGCCGCCCAAACGATCACGACAGCCACCAACTGCCCATCCAATGTCTTTTGCCTGGGTGACAGTTGCTTCAACACGAGCTACACGAACGACGCGGACTTTGCCCGCTCCATGTCGATGCTGGAAGCCGCCCGAGAAGCCGGTGTGTACCTGGACACCAAGCTGATGCAGGTATTCAAGGGCGAAAGCAGCCACTGCCGAGACCGTCTGTTCAAAGATTGTTGCGACTCGGACAGCGCCGGGGCTGGGATGAGCAACCAGAGCACCTTCGGCGTGGGCTCACGCCTGGTCTACGACGTGCTGATGAACTCCGAGAACCGGGAGTTCATCTACCAGGGCATGTCCGCACTGCTCACCAGCGGCGGCTTCAGCGGCTCCTTCACGAGCTACGGCGTCACCGTGGCCGTCAACGGCACCGCCCTGCCCGCCGGATCGTCGGTGCTCTATGCAGGCGACAGCATGGTGGTCGCGTTCGATCCCTGGTCGCTGGCCATCGCTGTGGTGATCTACATCGTCATGTCCATGATGTCTTGCAATGAAGAAGAAGGCAAGCTGGCCATGAGAGAAGGCGCGGGGCTGTGTCACGCGACGGGCTCGTGGTGCTCATCGTGTCTTCGCGTTCTTGGTGCCTGCGTGTCCTGCCTGGAGCACACCACAGGCAAATGCTGCTTCAACAGCAAGCTCGCCCGGATCGTCAATGAGCAGGGGCGCATGCAAGGTCAATGCCATCACGGCGATGGCGATGACGATGGCATTTGCATTGACTTGCCAAGCACAAACGCAAACGCCTGAGAAATCGCCCGAACCGTCCGTCGATCGAATGCCCGTCAAAGACGCAAGGGTGCTGATGGTGATGGCACTGCAAGCGCCAGACGGACAGGCACACGGCACCCTGACAGGCGAATCTGCCGACGCCATCAGCCAGCGCTTCAAGGCCAACACCCCCATATCGATCGACGTCACCACCGACAAGCGCTACCGCCAGCCTGGTTGCAGCCGCCTGAAGGTGACGTTCTGGCAAGACGGTGTCTGGTTGCCTGGCGCCCAGGCCCCTCGTAAACAATCCATCGAGTTCGGGATCAACTACTGCCTCGATGGCATGCCGCCCAAGTCGCTGCAATGAGGAGATCAACATGCCTCGCCCATCTCCTTCCTCTCGCTCAGGTCTTTTCAGACGCCTTGCCAGCGTCGCCCTCCTCGCTTTCGCATGCATCAACTCAGCACCCGAGGCACAGGCACAAGCCTCGTCAAAACCGGACGAGCCCATTGCCGCGCCTTACTGGTCCGATGCATGGCGAGGATGGCACTTCTACGAAGATCCAGAACCCGAGCTACCTGACAGCCCTGCGTCTCAACCCAAGACGCCCGCCCTCACGCCGCCCACTTCAGCAGCGCCCCCCACACCGGCCACTCGCCCGGCCAAAGCGCCAGAACTGGTCGAATTCGAGAGGCTGCAAAAGGCGGTCGAGTCCTACCGCAACATCGCGATCATGCGGCCGACCGAGGCCAATGTGCGCCGCTACATGGAGCTGGAGGCCAAGGTTGTGGCCCGAGCGTCCTACTTTGCCGACGTCGCCCAGCGCGTCGCCTGGGCCACACCGGAGCTGGACCCCACCGTGCACGGCCGCCCCGTCAACGCCAAGGCGCTGGAGGTGTTCGACCGGGATCAGTTGATCAGCCGATCCCAATCGATCGCCTCACTGGGCAAGGACCACGTCCTGTTCTTTTTCTTCCGCAGTGACTGCCCGTACTGCCACGCCTTCGCCCCCACGCTGACGGCTTTCGAGGCGCGCCATGGCATCAAGGTGGTGGCCATCAGCGTGGATGGCGGCCCCATGCCTGGCTTTGCAGATGCCCGAGCCGACAACGGCATCGCCAACACCCTGAAGGTCACCCAGGTGCCAGCGGTGTTTTTGGCCCAGCCCTACACCGGGCAAATCACACCCATTGGCTTTGGCGTGCTGTCCGAATCCGAACTGCTGGAGCGCATCACCACGGTGAGCACACCGGCTGCCCAGGCCATGCTGCCCGGCGTGAACAGGCAAGTCGTTCTTCAATAGGAGAAGACCATGATCCAGACACCCACACCGACGAAACCAATCTGGAGAACAGCCATTGCCAGCCTGATGGCCCTGTTGCTCGCAACATCGCCGCTGTCCCTGCGCGCCGGTGACCTCAATGCCGAAGTGAACAACATGTTCAACAACCTGGGTGCCATCGGCAACTACACAGCACCTGGTGCTTTCCGTGGCCAGACCATGAACACCTACACCGGCGGCAGTCTGTTCATGCGCTCCCCCAACAAGGTGTACCAGCTCGCCGCCATTCAGTTCCCAAGTGCCAAGGCTGGATGTGGCGGCATCGACGTGTTCGGCGGTTCGTTCTCTCATATCTCGGCCACCGAGTTCAAGAACATGCTCAAGAACATCACCGCGGCCCTGCCAGGCATCGCCTTTCAACTGGCGCTGGAAGCCGTCTCACCGCTCCTGGGTGGCTTGAGCAAATGGGCTAAGGGCTTGGAGACCTGGATCAACAATGCCCGTATCAACTCCTGCGAAACCGCCAAAGCCATTGTCAGCACAGCAGCCGAATCGATTGGCTACAGTTCGCAGGAAACCTGTGCCGATCTGGCCATCGAGATGGGCATGGAAAGCGACCGTGACGCGGCACGCAGGCGTTGCGCTTCCGACCGGCCCAGCATCCTCGCTTCGGCCCGCACCTCAGGCGATGCCAATGTGCGCAACAAGGCGCCCTTCGTGGGCAACCTGACCTGGAAGGCCCTGAAGTACACCGGGGTCTCCCTGGACGATCAGGAGCGTGAACTGATCATGAGCATGGTGGGCACCGTCATCTACCACCCGGAAGAAGCCGCCCGCGACCCGGAACCCATCGCTGCAACACTCACCTCGATCAGCCAGTTGCTCTATGGGCAAAGTGCTGGCGCTGGCGTGAACGTCACCCAGCACCTGCTCAAGTGCAATGACTACGTGAACTGTGATGCCGTGACCCTCAACACCACCTACACACACACGCCATTCACCGCCAAAGTCGAGGCACTGATGCGCTCCATCGCGGAAAAAATCGCCACCCGGACCGCAATTCCCAACAACTCGGCAGAAGTCGGTTTCGTCAACCAGACCACCGAGCCGGTCTACAAAATGCTGTCGGTGGGCGCGACCATCCCAGGATCGGGCCTGGCAGACAGCCTCATCGCCCAATACCGTGACGTGATTGCAGCGGACTATGCCTATGTGTTCCTGGAGCGCAATCTTCGCGTTGGCCTGGCTGCGCTCGACAAGGACTATCAACTGCAAAAGACACAGCGCGAACAGGCGGTCCAGATTCGTCAACGCGCCCTGGTCATGCTGCAGCAACTCTCTCAAGAGAAGAACCTCCTGTATCAGAAGGTCGGTTCTTACCGGGCTGTCTCCAGCCACCTGGAACAGTTGGAGCGGCAATTGCGATCCAGCATGCCGCAGCACGTGATGGACATGCTTGGGCAGCAGGCTGCTTACATGGCTCGTTGACCTTCACCGACCACAGGGGATGCCATGTGGGAGATCTACGCTTACCAGAACGCGGACAGCCTGTTCGGCGTCTTCAATGCAGCAGCGGCCATCCACGCCTCGGGCGACTACATGTCGGCCGTCGCCGCCGTGGCGTTCTGCGGCTTCGTGGCCGCCCTTATCGCCTACGCCTTTGCCCCTGAGAAGCTGCAAGGCTGGAAGTGGCTGGGCACAGTGCTGCTGGTGTTCTCCATCCTGATCCTGCCCAGGGCGACCGTGGGCATCGTGGACAAGACAGGTGGAGCCCCAGTCAAGGTCGTGGCCAACGTGCCCTTCGGCATGGTCATGCTCGGCAGCATCACCAGCACCATCGGCCACACCCTGACCGGCCTGTTCGAAACCGCCTTCCAGACCATTCCCGGTCCAGGCGCCTTGCCCAGCGAACTCACCTACGAGAAGAATGGCCTGATGTTTGGCAACCGGCTGATCAGGAGCACCAGCAAGGTGACGTTCCAGGATCCCAACTTCCGCACCGACCTGATCAACTTCATCCACAACTGCACGATGTACGACCTGATCGACGGCACGATTGCTCCTGCCGTGTTCTCGACGTCCGCAGATGTCTGGCCCCTCATGGCTACGCCCAATCCTGCACGCTTCAGCACGGTCACCAGCGCTGCGGGCATCGACGTGGACACCTGCCCCAACATCTACACCAACCTCAATGGCCGACTGCCTGCTCAGATCAACCAGATTCAGGGCCGCCTGGCCTTCCAGTTGAACCCCACCCTGCCTGGTGCTGCTGCCGCAGCCATCATCGCCAACCAGATTCAGCAGGCGTACATCAAGAACAACATCGCCGATGCGGCCACCACCGCTGCCGACTTGATCCGCCAAAGCGCCATGCTCAATGCGATCAACGACACCAGCACCATCGTCGGGCAGAAGGTCAACGATCCAGCGGCCATGGTGCTGGCCGTTGGCCGGGTACAGGCCGTCGCTCAGCAGAACGCCGCGTGGATCAACAACGGCAAGGTGGCCGAGCAAGCCCTGCCCGTGTTCCGCAACGTCATTGAAGCGCTCACCTACGCAATGTTCCCCTTGATGGTGCTGCTCTTGCTGCTGACCAGCGGACGCGATACGATGCAGGCCTTCAAAGGCTACGCTGCCATCCTGATCTGGATCCAACTGTGGCCCCCGCTGTACGCGGTGCTGAACTACATGGCGTCCATCTACGCGGCCTACGATCTGGCTGCGGCTTCGGACATCGGCTCGGGCACCAAGGCCCTGTCTTTGCAAACCGCCTCGACGATCTATTCGGGCGCCATCTCAGGTGAGGCGGTTGTGGGCTACCTTGCAATCAGCATTCCTGTCATTGCCTGGGCGGCTTTGAAGAAGATGGAGGGTGTCGGGACCGCCCTGGTGGGTGGTTTGTCCGGCCTGCAAAGCATGCTGACCAGCAGCACAGCGTCTGCTGCCACCGGCAACATGAACATGGGCAACGTCACCATGGATCAGGCGCAACTGGCCCCGAACCGAACCTCGGCGTTCATGAGCAGTTGGCAAAACGACCTCAGTGGCAACACCTTTTCGTCGAACAGCCTGACCGGGCGAACCGCCGTCAGCTTGCTGCGCAACCAGGGGTTTGCTTCGCGGGTGGTGTCCATGCGGGTGTCTGAACAGGATGTGTCCGACGCGAGTCGGCAGGTCACTACGGCACGCAGCGAAGCCTTGGCGGCCAGTTCGGATCGATCCGCAGCCCTCTCCGAAGTATTCACGCGAGGCCTGAGCAGCCTTCGCTCAGGCCGCAGCAGCAGCGGTTCAACGTCCAGCAGCTTCGAGCAGTTTGGAGAGACGCTCAACCGCCTGGACCAGATCTCCAAGGGCATCGCCGACAGCACGGGGCTTTCGCAGTCTCAAGTGGCGCGCATCGCATTTGGTGCGTCGGGACATGTGGGCGTTGATGGGCGCTTCGCTGGCGCAAAAGCCAATGCAAGTGCTGACAAGAGCTACCTGTCGGGCTTATCCGCCGATGAACGCAAGGTGCTGAGCAGTTTGACCAGCGAGCAGATAGCCGACTTCAAGCAATTCGGTGACCGCGTCTCCCGAGATTCGAGCTTCATCAACACCATCAGCAGCGACTCCCGAGAGGCCCGTGACATGGCGTCCAGGCTGACGAACACTGCCACGCGATCTGAACGTGCTGAGGCTAGCCTTGCTGAACGCACCGCACTGTCGGAGCGCCTGACCTCCGCTTATGAAAAGGGCGAAACCATCACCATCGACATTGCGCAGGATCCGCACAACCTCGAAATGTTCACCCGCTATGCAGAGCAATACGGTGGCGACAGCAGAGCGGCCCAGGCCTTGATGGCCGCAGAACTTGCCAGGCAGTCACTCAAGCCCAATCGGGTGTTCTCCGATGGCACGGCATTGCCAACTTCGTTTGAGGACATTCAGGCTCAACATCGGCAAGAAAAGGCCGACACAGCCTTGAAGCTGGAGCTCGATGATCGCCATCGCAGCAACGATCGACAGGTGTCTCGTTTCGGCAAGTCTGCGCGTGCAGCCCAACCAGCCCCCGCCCCAGAGCCATCATCGACAAGACAAGAGGTTCAGACCCGAGGCACAGAGATACGAGCAA
>JACPOH010000307.1:12897-26964 GCA_016185075.1 Aquabacterium sp.
AACTGATGATGGGGCACTGGCCTCGAAGAGGTCATTGCTCAAGCAGTCTGGCAATCAAGTTATTCAGGACGCCGGAGCGACCGTAGACAACGCGACTGGCATCGTGAAAGATATTCTGAATAAGTAGTCAGACCAGGTCATCGTGCGTGCCGCTCTTGTTCGGATTCAAGTCGCCTTCAGATGGCTTCATAAAAGGCGGATGCCCTTTGTCACGCCAGTAGTTCGCGGCCAAATCCTCTGACGTCACGCCCATCCCGGGGATCGGATCGACGTCCTGCTTCGAAGTTCGTGCTCTGCCGCCAATGCGAGTCAGCGCCCCGCCGATAGCCGTGCCAAAAAGCATCCCGATGCCGATCATCACCACTCGCGTGCCCCACCCGTCCATTGCGGCTGAGAACAACCCCACCAGCGCGCCTAACGCAATAAAGCCGATGAAAAGCAGTTTTCGCATGTGGGCACCTCGTGCCTATCAGCCTATAACCACTCATGTACGCCTGCAACCCCCTTGGCTCTTGATCGGCGAGTGCGGATGGTCGTCAACGACTCCACGTACCCCCTTTCCAATCGCCAATGCCAAGTCTCCATGCCTTCAATTTTGGCTGAACGCTACTCGTTGCCACTCCTGACGGCAGCGATGGAAGAACCGATACAGCGGAGACACCCATTCACCCTGCCATGACACTTGGTTGCACTGAGTTGCGGGGGGTTACTAGGCCCAATAATAGATCGCCAACGCCTTGACATTGGTTTCCAAGGAAACTACATTGCAAATAGTTTCCCTGGAAACCTAATGACCAGACACAAAAAGCAATCCACACCTTCGCCGCTGGAAGCCCACTTGGGCTTCTGGTTGCGCTTTGTCTCCAACCACGTGTCCCTCCGCTTCCAGCAGACTTTGGAAGCAGAGGGCGTCACCGTCACCGAATGGGTGGCGTTGCGCACGCTCTGGTCGCAAGACGAAACAACCTACGCCGCGCTGATCCAGGCCCTGGGCACTACCAAGGGAGCGGCTTCCAAGGTGCTGTCGCGTCTGGAAGAAAAAGGCCTAGCTGCGCGGCAACTGGCCGATGGCAGTTCCCGCGAGCAAAGCCTGCGACTCACAACCAAAGGCAAGGCGCTCGTGCCGCTACTGGCCGCGCTGGCCGATGCAAACGACGCACACTTCTTTGGCCATCTGCCCGCCGCAGAGCGCCTGGCGCTGACGCAGACCATGCGAGCCCTGGTGCAACACCACCAACTCAAAGGCATCCCCACCGCCTGATCCAACAGTCATTCCTTCACTTGAACGCAAACCATGAACGAAACCACCCGTGCCACGGTCCAGTCCACCTTTGAAGCCTCCAACCAAGGCGCCATCCACTTCGGCCAGGTGATAGGCCAACTTGTCAGTGCTGGAGTGGAGTCCTACCACGTGGACTACCGTTCCGGCCGCACGACCTATTACCTGCCGGACGGTAGCACCGCCGATTTCAGTTTCGAGCGCCCTCAACACAACATTGCCGATGCTTTTGACGGCGACGCCGTGCGCGCTGCCATTTTGGGTGCGCAGCAGGGTCGCGTGATGTACCCCGAGTTCAAGAAGCTGTCTCAGCGAGCGGGTTGTGTGGCCTACACGGTCTGGATTGCAGGCCGCCATGTGGTCTACCTCGGGCGCAGGGGCGAGACGCACATTGAGCGCTTCCCGGACTAAACCTCTCCACACCATTGAATACAAATAAGGAATCAAGGCTTCGCTCGTCAACGACTACCGCAAGCAGGTCGCCTAAGTCATTGCTGGCATGGGGAAACTCAGACATTCAGCCAACCATTGGTGCGCTTGCGTGTGGCCACTGAGCCAAACTTCGAGAGCGCGCGTTTGAGCCTGCCAGGGTCAAACGATGGCAGCTTGGTCTGTGCTCGCCGCAGGACTGCATCACGGTCTTCGGCCAACTGCTCAAGGTTGTTGAGCAGATCGACAAACAAAAACTCCGGCGTGAGCTTTTTGGGGAAACGTGGTTTCACCCGGAAATCAAACTGCCGATTACCGAGCTTGAACACGCCATGTCGCTTGTGGTTGTAGACCAGCGTGCAGTTGTAAAGCTGCGTTGTACCCAGGCCCACTGCGTTGTATGCCGAAGGCGAGAAAACAAGAAATTCGGTATCGCGCAGGAAACTGCCAACCACTTCAGCATCCTCAGGTGGCACGGGCCCATGGCTGGACACCCTCGGCACGTAGTACATCCCCTGCGCCAGCTTCTTCACACGACCATCTTTGACCAATTCACGCAGGTGACGGTCTACCGCCGTGCTCATTTCAGCCAACGCCTCCCGCCGGTACACCCGCCCAGGATGCAGCGAGGCAGCCAGACGCTCAGCAGCGCCACTCACCTGTTTCTTGGAAACCTCCGAAACAGCAGTCATGACTGAATTTTCATTGAAATTTCATGCAATCTTGGGGAAAAACTCGGGGCTTCGCAAGTTCAGGTTCTTTTGCCTACCTCACACATCCCACCGCCCTGCAGCACAATGGCCTAAACCGATCAGGTTGAGTTGTGTGTCATCAATGCGTGTCCTATGAGACGTTCATCGCAAAGAATGAAGCATTCCGGCAGCAAAGCCAAATGCATGTCCGCGCCAACAACCAATCCATCACAACAATTCGGCCAATTTTTTGGCCTGGCTTTCAAAGTCTTCAGGACGCCGCTCCTTGAACGTCTGAAGGTTTGCCAGCTTCCAACGGAGGGCCGGCAGTTCTGCCGCATGCGGACAGGCCAACAATGACCAGTCAGGTTGCACTTGTGCCAGGCCGATCAAAAACTGCCTTTGCGCAGCAGTTAACCGCTGAGGCAACTCTCGGCACAATCGGTCTCTGGCCGCCAGAAGTGTTTCCAGGTTGACGGGCTCCGTGGTCATGCCAACAAAGTTGTTGTGGTACTCCGCCTCAATGTCTTTCTCATTCCCGAACAACACCTCATGCGTTGGTCGGTTGTGCCCGGCCAAGTACGTCACAAAGCATTCGACCGCAGCATCCGTGAGCCCGCCTGATTCGAACATCTTCCACACGTCAAACAAGTCCCGCGGATGTTGACGATCCATGGCTGCCACCAACTTGCTGCCATAGAGTTCCGCCGTCGCCAACACAGGCAAGGTCAATTCCGCACTGAACATGTCAGCAGTCTTGGGCATCAGGGGGCGCTTCTCAACTGGCAACACTGAGCCTCGGAACACCACGTTGACCTCGACCTTCACCTGACTTTCGTCGTTCTCGATCAGGAGCTTGGTCTCAGCAAGGTCTTTGCTCCGCACCTTGCGTGCGTTCAGTCCCAATTTGGTCGCTCTCGCCGCAATGGCCTCTATCTCGGTCGCGATTTCGGTGAGGGCTTGCTCTCGCGGAGTGGCCCATGGCGTGTAGACCACGTCGATGTCAACAGAGAGGCGTGGCATGTCCATCACGAAAAGGTTGATGGCCGTGCCGCCCTTCATCGCAAAGATGTCGTTGGCAAATACATCGGGCGCCACCTTCAGAAGGAGGCGCACAGTGTCCGCGTAGACCTTATCCATGAGGTTTGAGTGTCAACAAACTGCCGTCCTTCATGCGAGACATCCAGCGCTTGTCGCTCCCGACAGGCAGCTTGTAGCGTTGCAAGAATTCGTCCACATCCACCAGTCCCGTTTCGCGAGACCACGCAAGGAACAGGCGCACAGTTTTGACACTGGTACAGCACGCCAACAAGTGACCCAACATGTCTTTGCGCAAGTTCCGCACGCCGTCAAACAGGTTACGGGCCTCTTCCAGACTTTGACGCGTACCGACGTCATAGAGCATTTCCAACAGCGCGCGCTCAGGCGCCGACACCAGCAAGCCAGGTGGCAGTCCTGGTGGCGTGGTGATGCTTTTCTTAGCCAAGCCCTCGTCCGCCCACTCAAACAACCGCGCCGAGGCATACCGTGCCGGAAATCGGGAGGTGAACCAGTCTGGCACGGCGAAACGCACATCTCCCCACAGCACCCACTGCTCTCGTGTTGAGAGGTTGTGTCTGACCCCTTGCAGAGCCAGCGCCGTCTTGCCGCCCACATGCAGGCCTGTCACCCTGCTCTGCAGCAGTTTGATCGAACCATGCACGTTCACGTCATCGCCCGGGAAGGCATAGACGCCCTGCGCAAGCCGCAGCAGCCACCCGCTTTCAACGTAGTGGGCAGCCAATGTGGGTGAGATGCCCAGACGCTCCAACTCGGCCAGCCCGAAGGGCGCGCCACGGGGCATGTCCGACTGAAGCCGCCTGAGCAAAGAGTGTCTTGAATTTCCAGCCATGCAATAAAAATATCACAAATTCCAATCAATCTAAAACGATTGATTGAATCTGACGCCAAAACTCAAACAAGGTTAAATTTTTCCCACAATATCAATGCAGTGCGAATACCAACAACATCCGCCCTCCCGCCAACCCATCGCACATCAGGCAACCGCTCTCAAAGCAACAGGCGTCGCCTTGCTGCCTCTGATCCAGTCGTCCACCATCTCGGCCCAACTTTGCAACATGGCCCGGCGCTGCTCGGCGTATTCCGCCTTGTTGTAGACAGCACGCACCCCCTTCTGCTCGTGAGCCAGGCACTTCTCGATCCAGTCGGTGTTAAAGCCAGCCTCGTGAAGCAGTGTTGATGCCGTCCTGCGCAGGTCATGCACGCAGAAGTGAGGGAGATCCAGTCCGTCTTTCTGGGCCTTTTCCACCGCCGCAGTGATCACACGGTTGAGCGTAGCTTCGCTCATCGGCTTGTCGGTCTCATACCGACCGGGGAGCAAATAAGGGCTGCTTCCAGCGCAGGTTTTGAGGCCAACCAGCAGATCGATTGCCTGGCTGCGGAGATAGACCACATGTGCCCGTCTGGCCTTCATGCGCTCCGGCGGAATCGTCCAGGTGGCCGCATCAAAGTCCACCTCTTTCCAGGTCGCCAGCAACAACTCGCCTTTGCGGCACATGGTCAGCAAGATGAACTTCACCGCCAGTTTCAGCGTGGGCAAGGTCCCGAGAGTGTCCAGCGCGGAAAAGAACCGATGGATCTCACTTGGCGTCAAAGCACGCTCCCTGGGCTTGAAGGTGGCAATCGCCGACGCCTTCACCGCCTCAGCGGGATTCTCAATCTTGAGGCCTCGGGCCTTGGCGTGCCGGTACACCTGCTGGATGACCTCGCGCGCATGAACCGCTGTAGCCGGTGCCCCCCGCGCCTTGATCTTCTCGCACAGCGCCAGCACCTGACTGGAGGTGATTTCTTCCAGCTTGCGCTTACCGAACTTGGGCAGCACATCACGATCCAGGATGCTCTTGCGCATCGCCGCCGTACTGTCTGCCAGGCCGCCGTTGCGCAACCAGATGTCTGCGAAGGACTCGAAGGTGCCTGACTCCTGGCACTCCTTCCTCGTTTCAGACTTGACCCGCGCCGGTGACTCCCCCCGGCTGACCATGTTCTTGGCCCTGGCCAGCAAGTCGCGGGCATCCGCCAGCGAAAGCGGATCCCCGTAATTGATGTCCTCGGGCGCGCTCTTGGGCTGCGACGCCTGGAACTCATCGTATTGCCCCACGGTGAGCGTCTCGCGCCGTCCCCCCAGTCGGTAGTCGTAGCGAAACGTCAGCGTTCCCTTGAGGGAGACGACGACGTACAACCCGTCACGGTCCGCCACCTTGTAGACCTTGTCGGCGGGCTTGAGGTTCTTGAGGTTGGTCTCGGTCAGTGCCAGTGGGTAACCCCTTTCGTACCTTGCATCACTTACCGTCAGAGCATCAAGACGGTAAACAATCAAAGATCAATCGACTAAAAAAATCAACCGTCTTCTTTACCGACAAAAAACTCGGGATGTCATGAAACCTCATGGGACGTCAAAAACAAAAAAGCCCTTGAAGATCAAGGGCTTAAATGAACTTTTGGGATGTTCTGGGACGCCGTGAAGCGCTCTCAAATCACTCCCACTCGATCGTGGCAGGCGGCTTGCTCGACACGTCGTAAGCCACGCGGTTGATGCCACGCACTTCGTTGATGATGCGGCTCGACACCTTCTTGAGCAGGCTGTAGGGCAGCTCGGCCGAGTCAGCGGTCATGAAGTCGCTGGTTTCCACAGCGCGCAGCGACACCACGTACTCGTATGTGCGGCCATCGCCCATCACGCCCACGCTCTTGACGGGCAGGAAGACCGTGAAGGCTTGCGATGTGAGGTCATACCAGCTCTTGCCGGTTTCAGGGTCAATGGTCTTGCGCAGCTCTTCGATGAAGATGTGATCGGCACGCTGCAGCAGCGACACGTATTCAGGCTTGACCTCGCCCAGCACACGCACACCCAGGCCAGGGCCAGGGAAAGGATGGCGGTACACCATGTCAGCCGGCAGGCCCAGGGCGACACCCAGCTCGCGCACTTCGTCCTTGAACAGTTCGCGCAGCGGCTCCAGCAACTTCAGGCCCAGCGTCTCAGGCAGGCCGCCCACGTTGTGGTGGCTCTTGATCGTGGCCTTCTTGGACTTGGTGCCACCAGACTCGACCACGTCGGGGTAGATGGTGCCCTGCGCCAGCCACTTCGCATTGCTCAGCTTCTTGGCCTCGGCCTGGAAGACCTCGACAAACTCGCGACCGATGATCTTGCGCTTCTGCTCCGGATCGGTCACACCCTTGAGGTGGCCCATGAACTGGTCTTGCGCCTGCACATGCACGACCTTGGCGTGCAGACGGCCAGCGAACATGTCCATCACCATCTGGCCTTCGTTGTAGCGCAGCAGGCCGTGGTCCACGAACACGCAGGTCAGCTGGTCGCCGATGGCGCGGTGGATCAGCGCGGCCACCACAGACGAGTCCACACCGCCAGACAGGCCCAGGATCACCTCTTCATCGCCCACCTGCTCGCGGATCTTGGCCACCGCCTCTTCGATGTAGTTGCCCATGATCCAGTCGCCCTTGCAGCCGCTGATCTCACGGACGAAGCGCGTCAACATGGCGTGGCCCTGCACGGTGTGCGTGACCTCGGGGTGGAACTGAACGGCGTAGTAGCCCTTCTCTTCATTGGCCATGCCGGCGATCGGGCAGCTGGGCGTCGACGCCATCAGCTTGAAGCCTTCGGGCAGCACCGTGACCTTGTCACCGTGGCTCATCCAGACCTTGAGCATGCCGTGGCCTTCCGCCGTGGCGAAATCCTGGATGCCATCGAGCAGCTTGGTATGGCCGTGGGCGCGCACCTCGGCGTAGCCGAACTCGCGGTGGTCGCTCCATTCCACCTTGCCGCCCAGTTGCACAGCCATGGTCTGCATGCCGTAGCAGATGCCCAGCACGGGCACGCCCAGGTCCCACACGGCTTGTGGTGCACGCAGCTGGTGGTCTTCGTACGTCGAGGCATGGCTGCCCGACAGGATGATGCCTTTGGGCGCAAACGAGCGGATGAACTCATCGCTCACATCACTGGGATGGATTTCGCAGTAGACATGGGCTTCGCGAACGCGTCGGCCGATCAGCTGCGTGACCTGTGAGCCGAAGTCGAGGATGAGGATCTTGTCGTGCATCATGGTGGGATCTCTTGGGGCAATCTGATTCAGGCGTTCACGCTGCGCGCAGCAGGTGATTCATGGGCATGTTCGGCCTTGCTGAAGTAGCGCAAGCCGATGATGGCGGCCACGGCCTGGATGGCGCCACACAGGTAGAACGGGGCCCCCACGCGCCAGTCGCCATGGGGGTAATGAGAAACCGCTGCCAGCAAAGGCGTGCCCATCAAGGGGCCCAACACGGCTGCCACACTGTTGATCGACGACACCGCGCCCATGCTTTCACCCTGGCGGGTCGGGTCCACGGCATTGGCCACCAGGCTTTGCAGCCCCGGTTGCACCATGTAGCCAAACACATTGGCAGCGATGATCACGTACATCATCCAGCCTTCGGGCACGGCACCCCAGGCCACAAACGCGATGGTGGACGACACCAGGCCGATGCGCACCAGCTTGTGCGTGGGGATGACCTTCTGGACCTGGCGCAGCAAACCACCCTGCACCAGCACCGCCATCATGCCCACAGCAAACAGCGACATGCCGTTGTCCTTGGGTGTCCAGCCGAACTTGAACTCGTTGTACAGAAACCAGCTGGTGTGCAGGCAGAACTGCGCCAGGATGGACAGGCCCATGATCCACATCAGCGTCTCCACACCTTTGAGTTCACGCAGGCGGGCCAGCGAGCTGAAGGGGTTGACGCGGGTGATCCGGAACTCGCGGCGCTTGTCTTGCGGCAGGGACTCCGGCAGCACGAAGTAGCCGTACAGGCAATTGAGCAGGCACAGCGTGCCAGACAGGAAGAAGGGCCAGTGCACATTGTGGTCACCCAGCACGCCGCCCATCACAGGGCCGAGGATGAAGCCCAGGCCGAACATGGCACCCAGCATGCCGTAGTTCTTGGCACGATCCTTCGGTTCGGTGATGTCGGCCACATAGGCGTTGGCCACGGCGATGTTGGCGCACACGGCACCGCCCATCACGCGCACGGCCAACAGCATCCAGAACTGGGTGGCCAGCGCGGTGACGAAGAAGTTGACGCCCATGCCCAGCAGGCCGAGCAGCAGCACGGGCCGACGCCCGTATTTGTCCGACAAGGCACCCAGCACAGGAGCGCTGAAGAACTGCGCAATGGCAAACGCGGCCTGAGCCGCGCCGTAGCCGATGGAGGTGCCCGCCCCCGAGTCCATGAAGGTCCCGATGAGCTTGGGCAGCACCGGTGCGATGATGCCGATCGACATCATGTCGAGCAGCACCGTCACCATGATGAAAGGCATGGCCGCCTGGCGGCCGCTTTGAGAACCCATCGGTGTCCTGTGGTGGTTCAGTGAGGCGGCCACCAAGGGCCCGCAACCCTTACTCCATGCGGTAGTTGGGCGCTTCCTTGGTGATTTGCACGTCGTGGACGTGGCTTTCGCGGATACCGGCGGCCGTGATCTCGACGAACTCGGCGCGGTTCTTCATGTCCTCGATGGTGGCGCAACCGCAGTAGCCCATGGAGGCGCGCAGGCCACCGGCCATCTGGTACAGGATCGTGACGACCGAGCCCTTGTAAGGCACGCGACCTTCGATGCCCTCGGGCACGAGCTTGTCGGCGTTCGGGTTGGTCTGCTCGTCGTTTTCCTGGAAGTAGCGGTCAGCCGAACCGTCCTTCATGGCACCGATCGAGCCCATGCCGCGGTAGCTCTTGTAGCTGCGGCCCTGGAACAGGATGACCTCGCCAGGCGCTTCTTCGGTACCAGCGAACATGCCGCCCATCATCACGGTGCTGGCACCAGCGGCGATGGCCTTGGCAATGTCACCGGAGTAACGGATACCGCCGTCGGCGATCAGGGGCACGCCCGTGCCTTGCAAGGCTGTGGCCACGTTGTCAATGGCCATGATCTGCGGCACGCCCACACCAGCCACGATACGGGTGGTGCAGATGGAGCCGGGGCCGATACCGACCTTGACGCCATCGGCACCGGCTTCCACCAGGGCCAGGGCCGCCGCGCCGGTGGCGATGTTGCCGCCGATCACGTCCACCTGCGGGAAGTTCTTCTTGACCCAGCGCACGCGCTCGATCACGCCGTGGCTGTGGCCGTGGGCGGTGTCCACCACCAGCGCATCAACACCAGCTTTGACCAGGAGTTCGACACGCTCTTCGGTGCCCTCGCCCACGCCAACGGCCGCACCGACGCGCAGCTTGCCTTGGGCGTCACGCGCGGCGTTGGGGAAGCTGTTCTGCTTGGTGATGTCCTTGACGGTGTACACACCACGCAGCTCGAACGCATCGTTGACGACCAGCACGCGCTCCAGCTTGTGCTTGTGCATCAAGGCCTTGGCTTCGTCCTGGCTGGATCCATCCTTCACGGTGATCAGACGATCACGTGGGGTCATGATCTCGCGCACCGGGGCATCCATGCGGGTTTCGAAGCGCAGGTCACGGCCGGTCACGATGCCGACCACCTTGCCTTCATCCACGACCGGGAAGCCGGAAATGCCATGTTGACGCGACAGCTCGATCACGTCACGGACCTTCACGCCCGAAGAGATCGTGATCGGATCACGCAAGACGCCGGATTCGTAGCGCTTGACGCGCGCCACTTCGGCCGCCTGCTGTTTGGCAGACAGGTTTTTGTGAACAATCCCGATACCGCCTTCCTGGGCGATCGCAATCGCCAGGCGGGCTTCCGTCACCGTATCCATGGCGGCGGATACCAGTGGCAGATTCAGTTGAATGTTGCGGGACAGACGGGTGGCCAGCGATGTGTCGCGGGGCAACACTTGAGAGTACGCGGGCACCAACAACACGTCATCAAACGTGAGGGCTTTACCAAGCAGGCGCATGAACAGGGCTCCAGACGCAAAAGCGGATTATACGCAGACTCGACGCCGTTGCAGCAGCGGGAAAACTGACAGGGCGAATACGCTCATTTCCGGGGGATCCGCCCGCAGGTGTCCGGATAAACTGCGTCTTATGAAAAACGTGCGCGCTTCCTCGTCTGCCCTGCCCGCCGTGCTGATGGCCGGGCTGCTTGTGCTTGCTGCGTCAGCCGAGGCTGGCATGCAGTGGAAATGGCGCGATGCCAGTGGCGCCATCCAGTACAGCGACCGCGCACCGCCTCCCGGCACACCGGACAAGGACATTCTGGCGCGCCCCAGCACCACGGCGCGCGCTGCGGCCAAGGCGGCTGAAGCGGCATCTGCTGCCAGCGCGGCCGCGGCACCGGCCGCCCCTGCTGCATCCAAGGCCGACCCCGAACTCGAAGCCCGCCGCAAGAAGGCCGAAGAGGAAAAGGCCGCCAAGCAGAAGGCCGAGGACGAGAAGATCGCCAAGCAAAAGGCCGACAACTGCCAGCGCGCCCGGAGCTACCAGCGCACCCTGGCTGATGGCATCCGCATCGTGCGCACCAACCAGAAGGGCGAGCGCGAGTTCCTGGATGACAAGGCGCGCGCCGAAGAGGCTCAGCGCAACCAGGAAGCCATTGCGGCCAACTGCGGCAAATAAGGCGGCCGTTCAAGACAGTCGGGTGCACCAAAGCGCCCTTACCGCCCGCAACTCAGATCGGGCGAGCCTTGGGCGAACGGTGAATGCCTTTGGGCAATTTTTCGCCTTGCGCGCGGTAACGCACACGCCGCGCTTCCTTCGGGTCCACCTTCAGTTGCCGAACCAGCTCCACGCGATCGCGGTCGCGCAACACATGCCCTGGGCGCTCCTTGCGTCCCCAGACGCCCACCGTCCACTCGCCTGATTCGAGGGCTTGCAGCGTCAGGCTCGCATCCAACGACCAGACATCGGCGGCAAACAAGGCATCTCGCACCGTGCTGCCCACAGGCAGACTCAGGCGCACAAGGTGCACCTGCCGCGGCGCCAGGCCCAGGGCCAGCTCCACCTGCAACTGAGTGCCGATTTCAGCCGGACTGCTGTCAGCGGGCGCCATGAACCTGCTCCGCCCGTTTCACGAAGGCTTCGACAAAAGTATTGGCGATGCGGTCGAACACCGGGCTGATCACCAGCGACAATGCGCGGCTGGAAAACGCATAGCTGAGGTCGAACTCGACCTTGCAAGCCGGGGCGTCGAGCGGGTCCGCCGGCGCATCCGTCAGCTGGCCTGGCTTTTTCAACGGCGTGAAACGCCAGGTGCCCTCCAACTGGGAAAAAGGCCCATCGACCAGGCGCATGCTCACACTCACACCTGGCTGATGCACGTTTCGCGTGGTGAAAGCCTGGTGCACACCGGCGAACGCGATGTGCACGCGCGCGGTGACACCATCGTCGTGGGTTTCAAGCAACTCGGCGCGGTCGCACCAGGGCAGGAACTGGGGGTAGGCTTGAACGTCGGTCACCAGCCCATACATTTCACGGGGGGAGTACCAAAGCAAGACGGACTTGTGGACGTGCTTCATAGAATGTCGGTATTTTAAAGACGTCGGCGACGTGCCGCGCTCAAACATGTCCATCGCAGAGAACAGAAAAGCCCATTTCAACTACCACATCGAGGAACGCTTCGAGGCGGGTGTGGTGCTGGAGGGCTGGGAAGTGAAGGCCATCCGCGAGGGGCAGGTACAGATGACCGATGGCTATGTCGTCATCAAGGATGGCGAGGTCTACCTGATCGGCCTGCGCATCAACGCACTGCGTTCGGCATCCACCCATGTCAAGCCGGAAGCGGACCGCACCAAGAAGTTGCTGATGCACAAGGAGCAGATCCGCCGCCTCAGTGGCACGACGGAGCAAAAAGGCTACACCCTCGTGCCCCTGAACCTGCACTGGAAAGGTGGTCGCGTGACGCCCTGGCCAAAGGCAAGGCCGAACACGACAAGCGCAACACCATCAAAGACCGCGACTGGGAGCGGGAGAAAGGGCGATTGATGAGACACAAAGTCTCATCGAGTCCGAAGGACTGAGGCGCACCGTCAAGGCACGTCAACATAACCCGCGCGGGTTATGTGCCCAATCCGCCATGCCCTGCGTCGCCTGGGGCACGGGTGCCACCACCCCCCAAAAGTTGGGTATCATTTTGCGGATTGTTGTCGCAAACGACCCCCTTTATGTCGCGCAGGGTGCTGGTCGCGACAGTCCGGTATGCCTACAGTCAGGCACATGCTTGACACGACCCGCACCACCCTGCCCGCCAGCCCCCCGCTGCCCAGCACCGCCAGCGGCGAGTTCGTTCCTTTTGTGGCTGCCAATGCCTGGATCAAGGCTGCCATGCACTGCCGCTTCAACATCGACCCGCTGTTCAGCGCAGCAGGCGTGCACCTCAATGCCAGCAATGTGGCCATGGTGCGCAAGAGCGCCCTGATCCGGCTCATGAAGCAGTGCGTGGATCAAGCTGCCCCCAATTACCACTTCCCATTGGTTCTGGGCGAGCACTTCGCCTTCGACCATGTTCCTGCACTGGAAACCTTTCTGGCCACCAGCCCCACCCTGCGGCACGCGTTGCCAGCATTGCAGTGGGCCGGCATGACGATGCCCGACCTCGAACTCCATGTCGAGGAGCACGCCGCCACGTCCGCGCTGGTGCTGGAGGTCGATGCCCCGATGGTGGACCCGACCACCCGAGGCTATTTCGTGGAGGCCATCTTCGCGTCCATCAGCAATATCGTGCGCCTGGCGCTGGGCAACACGACCCTGATCCACCACATCGAAATGCGCCATCAGCCGCATCCGCGCTTCATGGCGCTCACGGCCAACTTCCCCGCACCGATCCGTACCTTGCAGGCCAGAGACGCCGCCGTCTTCGCGACCAGGCTGCTGGACATGCCACTGCCCGGCGCCTCACCCGGCTTGCACCAACGCGCGCAAGAGATGGTGAAGCAGCAACTGCCGCTCGCCGAAGAAAAGCTTGACAAACAGCTTGAGCGCGCCTTCCGGCAACAGCCCGCGCTCCTGGGCCAAGGCTTGGAGCGCGTCGCCGATCGCCTGGGGCTGCACCCACGGACGCTGCAGCGTCGCCTGCGCGAGGAGGGCCAGCAGTTCACCGATATCCAGACCCAATGCCGACTCGACATGGCGCGAGCCGGCCTGCTTGCCGCACAATGCGACATTGAGTCGCTCAGTGCGCAACTGGGTTTTGCCGATCGGCACAGCTTCACCCGCGCCTTCAAGCGCTGGACGGGCCTGTCGCCCAGTGCCTGGCGACGTCAACAGCAGTCCGCGTCACGAGGAGTCACCAGATGAACCGCCAGACCAGAGCCGACGAACCAGATCACGCCCCTATCGTTCCGCGCGAGAACCTGGATTTCGGCCTGGATGGCGATATCCCCAAGTACTGGATGGCCGGCGACGCCTTCAAGACCCGGTTCTTTGACGCCATGTCGACCCTGTTCCCGATGGGCGAGAAGTTCTTCATCACCAGCGTGCGAGAGTTTCGCGACGGCGTGACCTCGCCGAAGCTGCAGCAGGAAGTCAAGGACTTCATCCGTCAGGAAGCACAGCACACCTTGATCCACCGGCAATTCAATGACCGGCTCAAGGCGCAGGGCGTGGACATCGACGCCATCAACCAGCAGCTTGAGACGATGTTCTTCGTCGATGTGCCCAAGGTCACGACCCGGACACAGCGTCTGGCCGCCACCGCTGCACTGGAAC
>JACPOH010000308.1 GCA_016185075.1 Aquabacterium sp.
CTTGGCCGCGCCCAACAGCTCGTCGTCGGTGGCGGGCACGCTGGGGCTCAGGCCACGTGCGTGCACCAGGGATTCGGGGTCTGCCGCGATGTGGTGCAGGCGCGCCAGCAGGCACAGCGCTTTCCAGGGTTGGGGCGGCTGTGTGCTTTCAGGCGCTGTTGGCGCGAGTGACTCCGTCGTTTCACCGCGTGAAACGGGCGCGCCCATTGGGTACTGCATATGCTCCCTATGCGGTATTTGTTGTTGAAGCATTGTAAATTTCTGTTTCCCGTGCTTGCGAGCCCGGAAATGGGGGGAGGAATGAACTGACTTGACACTGGACAAATTCGCTTCATACGCGTCGTCGCCGCATGCCTCTCAAGCCCCGAAACTCCTCAGGGGGCTTTTCAGTCTGGAGCACTTGCACAGGCCTGGTTGTTGCCTTGTTGTGCCGAGCCCGGGGGATAGAATCGCGCCTCACGCTGTCCTGGAAGCACTGAGCTCAAACCTATGTCTGCTGCGTCGGATTCGTCCTTGCCTGTTGTCATCATCGGGGCCGGTCTGGCCGGCTTGACGGTGGCCTTGCACCTGGCTGAAACCCAGCCCGTGATCGTGCTGGCCAAACGCCAGCTGGAAGAGGCAGCCACGGCCTGGGCGCAAGGTGGCATCGTGGGCGTGCTGGGCAGCGACGACAGCATCGCCTCGCACGTGCGTGACACGCAGGAGGCCGGCGCCGGCCTGGTGGACGAACACACGGCCGAGTTCATCGCGCGCCACAGCGCCCAGGCCGTTGAATGGCTGGTGGCCCGGGGTGTGCCGTTTTCGCCGGACCCCGATGGCCCTCTGGGCCTGCACCTGACGCGCGAAGGCGGCCATGCCGTGCGCCGCATTGCCCACGCGGCGGACGCCACCGGCAAGGCCATCCACGATGTGCTGCTGGCCGAGGTCAAGCGCCACCCCAATATCCAGCTGCGCGAGAAGTGGATGGCGGTCGATCTGATCACCAACCGCCATCTCAAGAAAGCCGCACAGGAACAGCAGGAATCGCAGCGCTGCCATGGCGTCTACGCCCTGGACATCGAAACCCACCGTGTCGAGACCCTGGCCGCCTCCGCCGTGGTGCTGGCCACGGGCGGTGCCGGCAAGGTCTACCGCTACACCACCAACCCCGAAACTTCCACGGGTGACGGCATCGCCATGGCTTGGCGCGCGGGCTGCCGCGTTGGCAACATGGAGTTCATCCAGTTCCACCCGACCTGCCTGTACCACCCGCAAGAGCGCAGCTTCCTGATCACCGAAGCTCTGCGTGGCGAAGGCGGCATCCTGCGTCTGCCCGATGGCACGCGCTTCATGCCCGACCACGACGAGCGCGGCGAACTGGCCCCGCGTGACATCGTGGCCCGCGCCATTGACTTCGAGATGAAGAAGCACGGGGTGGACCACGTCTGGCTGGATGCCACGCACCTGGGCGAGGCCTTCCTCAAAGAACACTTCCCGACCATCCACGCGCGCTGCCTGTCATTGGGCATCGACATTGCCAAACAGCCCATCCCCGTGGTGCCGGCCGCGCACTACACCTGCGGCGGTGTGGTGACCGACTTGCATGGCCGTACCGACCTGCCGGGCCTGTACGCCGTGGGCGAGACCACCTACACCGGCCTGCATGGCGCCAACCGCCTGGCCAGCAACTCTCTGCTGGAATGCGTGGTGCTGGGCCGCACCTGCGCCGAAGACATCCAGGGCCAGATCCCGGCCTCCGCGCCCAAGGTGCCGGACTGGGACGAAAGCCAGGTGACCGACGCCGATGAGGAAGTGGTCATCGCCCACAACTGGGACGAACTGCGCCTGGTGATGTGGAACTACGTGGGCATCGTGCGCACCACGCGCCGCCTGGAGCGTGCCTTGCACCGCATCAAGCTGCTGCGCCACGAGATCGACGACTACTACGCCGCCTTCCGCGTCAGCCGCGACCTGCTGGAATTGCGCAACCTGGTGGACTGCGCCGAGTTGATCGTGCGCTCGGCCCTGTCACGCCAGGAAAGCCGCGGCCTGCATTTCAGCCGCGACTACCCGCGCACCTTGCCGGTCAGCTTCCCCACCATCCTGTGCAAGAAGCCCAAGAAGAAGGATGCCTGGCTGCCCTGAGCGGGCCGCGGCGCATCATGGCGCCGTGAAATGCGTCAGCCAGTCCAGGTTGGCGTTCAAGGCCCATGCGCCGGTGCCTGTCAACCAGCCCGTGTCGAGGCTGTTCTGGTTGCCCTGAGGCAGGGCGCGGTTGCCATGGCCCACGCAGGTGTTCACGTTGTAGATGATGTAGTTCTTGTGCGCACCGGTGGCATAGACGGCTTCCACGCGCGCGTCGAAGTTCTTCGACAGGATGCCCAGTAAGGCACCCTGGCTGAAGCCGCCGACCACGATGCCCTTGCTGCAATCGGCCTGGTCGCGTGCGCACAGGGCTGCAACCGCGCTTTGGGCGCTGGCCTGATCGAAGATGCACTTGCTGCGGGTGCTGAGGGTGTTGCAGTAGCCCATGGCCGAGTTGGCGTACTGGATGGTGGCGGCCACATAGCCTCGATCGGCCATGCCTTGCACGGCCGCCATGGCCTGGGCGTTGTCATAGGTGTCGCTCGTGCCCACCATGTAGATGAACACGGGATGCCGACTTGAATCGGCTGGTTCCTTGCCTTTGATCTGATAGGTGGTGTTGCAACTGCTCGACCCACCTTTGTAGCTGCTCGTGAAGTCCGCAGTGGCGGCATGCGCCGGTAGCGACAGGGCCAGCAGGGTGGCAACCAGTGGGGTGATGGCGGCACCGAGGCCACTGAAGCCGACGATGCCGAAAGGGCGCTTGAACATGGGCGTCTCCGATTGAGTGTGGCCCATGCTGGCGCGCCCCACCTGACGACGATGTCGGTGGGCCGACAAAATGCGGGTTTGTTTGCCTCGGGCGAACCCGTGTGTGAGGCCGCTTGCTGTTCGCTCAGCGCCTTGCGCGCATGGTGTAGCGTGCCTGCA
>JACPOH010000309.1 GCA_016185075.1 Aquabacterium sp.
AGGTCGATGTCCTTCTGCACTTCCTTCTCGGTGAACTTGCGACCGATCAGGCGCTTGACGGCGTACAGCGTGTTCTTGGGGTTGGTGACAGCCTGGCGCTTGGCCGAGGCGCCAACCAGCACTTCACCGTCTTCCTGGTAGGCGATGATCGACGGCGTGGTGCGCGCACCTTCGCTGTTCTCGATCACCTTGGTGGTGTTGCCTTCCATGATGGCCACGCACGAGTTGGTGGTGCCCAGGTCGATACCAATGATCTTGCCCATTTAGATAGCTCCTATCGAATTTGCTTTGGAAGCGCGCTTGTTGTGGGTCGGCTTCCGCTTGTTGTCTGATATGTGAACAGCTGTACTGATTTCAAGGCCCGGTTTGGACAAAACAGGCCGAAAACGGCGTGAAACAGCGTATTTACTTGGGTGCAGCCACCGTGACCAGGGCAGGGCGCAGCACGCGGTCTGCAATGGAGTAGCCCTTTTGCAGCACGCCCACCACGGTGTTGGCCTCCTGCTCGGCCGGGACCATGCTGATGGCCTGATGGATGTTGGGGTCGAACTTGGTGCCGGCAGCGGGGTTGATTTCCAGCACCTTGTTGCGCTCCAGGGCCGAAGCCAGCTGACGCAGCGTGGCCTGCACGCCCTCGATCACGGTTTCGACGGGCGCATCGGGTTTGGCGGCGTGGGTCGCCAGGGCCGCTTCCAGGCTGTCGCGCACGGGCAGCAGGCTGTCGGCGAAGGATTCGACCGCGAACTTGCGGGCCTTGCTGATCTCTTCTTCCGAACGGCGGCGGATGTTTTCCGCTTCAGCCTTGGCGCGCAGGTAGGCGTCGGACACCTCGGCGTGCTTGGCGATCAGTTCGGCCAATTGCTGCTCGACGGGAACGAAGCCAACTTCTTCAGGCGCGCCGGGGGTACCGGGTTCGGCTTGGTGCTCAGGGGTGGCAGACGTGTCGCTCATCTCGCTTTTTCTCGAAATAAAGGTTTGTTGATTGCGAAAACCATGCGCATGTCAGGGCGAGGGCGCCCATTTCAAGGCTGGCCATCCAATAAATTTGTAACAAGGCCAAGCGTGGGATTGTCGCAGGCCTTGAAGCAGCTGGGCTTGATCTGGCAGCGGATTTTTCGGACGTGTCGCTTGAGGCCCGCTCGTGACCGCCCCGGGGGGGCTTATTCGTCGATGCTGGCAGACCAGCGCTGCCAATCCGCCAGCTGGCGCCGGTCGCGCTTGGTGGGGCGCCCCTGCTCGATGCTTTCCGCTGGCTCGTGAGCCAGCTTGCGCTGCTCCGCAAACTGCGCCTTGCGGTTGAGGCTCTCTGCGGTCTCTTCGTACAACAGTTGTGCTTGGGGCGCTGGACCCCGAACGGTGCTCAAGGCCTTGACCATGATGGTGCGGGTCAGGGCGCCCTGGCGGATGTCGACCCGATCACCCGCCTTCAACTCGCGGGAGGGTTTGGCCACCTGGCCATTGACCTCGATGCGGCCCTTGTCGATGTCTTCTGCAGCCAGGCTGCGGGTTTTGTAGAACCGCGCTGCCCACAGCCATTTGTCCAGGCGCAGGCGTTCGGTCAAACCGGGCAGGGGGTGGGTGTCTTCTCTCATCTTCAGGGCAACTTTACTGCGCGTGGCCGCCTCGTGTCATCTCTCGCACCAGGAAGCGGGCGGGGTCAAGCGCATCGCGCAGGTCGGCTTCGACGGGGCAGGGCGCGCCGGTGACCCAGTGTGCGAGCAGTTCGGCCGCCAGGCAGCTCCAGGTGATGCCGCGCGAGCCCAGGCCGGTCAGCACGTACAAACCACCACGCTCGCCGCGCTGCCGAGGGATCATGCGGACCTGGTCGAGGCGGCGGGCCGCTTGGCCGTTCGCCTGTGCCGACGTCAATCGAGCCTGGTTCCAGGGCAAGGCGCCCACGAGTGGCAGACGATCTGGCGTGGTGGCGCGCCAGGCCGTGCGCCCCTCAATGCGTTCGGGCAACGACGTGGAGTCGGGCCGTTCCGGCGCCGCACCGAGGCGCGCCGCCTGATTCAGGTTGTGGCGGTGGTCGGGCGCGCGCACGCTGGCGTCCTCATCGTGATGCTGGGTGGTGGCACCACACAGCAAGCGGCCATCGGGCAAGGCGAGCACATAGCCGCTGCCGGCCACCGGCAGCGCTGGGGCCTTGAAGCCTGCTTGCAGGTCCAGCGGCAGGTGGGAAATCTGGCCGCGCACCGCTGTCAGTGGCAACGGGTGGACCGCTTGATCGGCAGGCAGCCGGTTCAGCAAGGCAGCAGATTGCATGGCGCTGCACAGGACCACGGTGGACGCGGTTGCCAGCGTGATGTCGCCGGCGCAGGCTTGCCAGTCTCCGTGTGGCGTCTGCCGGATGGCGGTGACGGCCTGCCCCCAGACGGTTTGCAGCAAGGGCTTGCCGTCTTTGGTCAGCGCCTGCACGGCCTGCAGCATCAGGCGCGCCATGCCGGCGGGGTGCAGCCAGCCGCCTTGGTGGAACAACCAGCCTCCGCTGCCAACGGGCAGGCCTGAGATGGATTGCGCCTGGCGCTGGTCAAGCCACTCGACATGATCGGCCGGCAGCGCCTGCCGCTCAAGCCAGCCCTGAGCCAGTTCCGGCGTGGCCTTGGCATCGAGCCTCAGCAAGCCCTTCGCCTGACCGGCCAGCAGACCCGCCTCGATCCACGGCTTGGCCAGCCGCCAGGTGGCCATGGCCGCTGCGCGGTGCGCGCGCGCATGGATGCCATCAGTGGCGTGGAGCACGCTGTGGAACATGCCACCCGGGTTGCCGGAACCTTCCATGGCGGGCATGCCGTGCTGTTCGATCAGCGTCACCCGCCAACCCTCCAGGCACAGGGCCCTGGCGGCGGCACAGCCTGCCAGGCCCGCGCCGATGATGACGGCGTGCCGATCGGCTTCGTGCGCCAAGGCGGGTTACCAGCCTCCTGCCTGAAGCGGTGGGGTGAAGCGCGGCTTGTACACAGCACGCAGCATGTTGTGCTTGTACGCGAAGCCGGGTATGCGTTCGACCTCGAAGCCCGCTGTGGTCAGGGCGTCTCGCACGGCACGGGCGCACGACCATGTCGCCACGGTGCTGTCGGGAGCGGCCAGCCGGTTGAGGCGGGAGAGCAAGCCGCTGTCCCACATGTGCGGATTCTTGGCTGGTGCGAAACCGTCCAGGTAGAAGGCGTCCACGCTGGCCACCAGGCGCGGCAGCAGGTCGGCCACGTCGCCCAAGCCCAGCATCAGGCTGATGCGTTGCGAGCCGGAGCTCGCCGCCCCGCAGTCCCCTTGTGCCAGATCGAAATGCAGCGTGTGCATGCCCGGAGTGAGCGGGGGCCATGCGTCCACCAGTTTTCGGGCGAGTGCAAGCCGTGTTGCCCGATCGGCTTCGCTCATCTTTTGGAGGTCGGGCAGCTCACCGGAACGAGTGGCTGCTTCAGGGGCGGCGCCCGCATCGTGGCCGTGGAGACCATGCACCCGGGCGAGGTCGTCGCGGCGAAGCGGGTGCTTCTCGATGGACATGAAGACCAGATGGTCGCAGCGCTTCGGGTCCGCGCGCCACGCCGCCCATGTGGCCAGGAAGTTGTTGCCCAGGCCGAAGCCTGTTTCCAGGATCACGAAGCGGGTGCGGCCCTGCCACCTGGTCGGCAGAGCATTGCCCGCCATGAAGACATGCTGCGCCTGCGCCCAGGCACCGACCGCCGGGTGGTACACATCATCGTAAAGCGGCGAGTAGGGGACGCCCGCCGCATAGCCCTCGGCGATCCGACCGAGGGCTGCCGGGACAACGCTCATGCTGGGTCACGCATTCCGTGAGCAAACCGTGTTGAGGCTTATTGGGCGACCCAGCCGCCATCCATGTTCCAAGCCACGCCGCGCACATTGTCGGCGCCGGGCGAGCACATGAACACCGCGAGATCACCCAGTTGCTGGGGGGTGACGAACTGCAGCGAGGGTTGCTTTTCGCCCAGCAGCCCCTTGCCGGCTTGCTCAACGGAAATGCCCTCACGGGCGGCTCGGTCATCGATCTGCTTTTGCACCAGGGGTGTGAGCACCCAGCCGGGGCAGATCGCGTTGACGGTCACGCCGGTGGTGGCCGTTTCAAGC
>JACPOH010000264.1 GCA_016185075.1 Aquabacterium sp.
GAGCAGCTCACTGCCATGGAGATGATGGCCGTTGACCCCATTCAGCGCGTGCTGGCACCTCGGTTCTGGGGCGGCGTGATCGCCATGCCCCTGCTCGGCGCGGTTTTCTCGGCAGTCGGTATCCTTGGTGGCTGGCTGGTGGGTGTGGTCATGATCGGGGTGGACCAGGGCGCGTTCTGGTCGCAGATGCAAAACGGCGTGGAAGTCTGGGCCGATGTGGGCAACGGCATGATCAAGAGCGTGGTCTTCGGCCTGACCGTCACCTTTGTCGCGCTGCTGCAAGGTTACGAATGCCAGCCGACGCCCGAAGGCGTGTCCCTGGCCACGACGCGAACCGTGGTGATGGCCTCGCTGGCCGTGCTGGCGCTGGACTTTGTGCTGACAGCGATGATGTTCTCGATCTGATCGAGCAGGGTAGCGAAGGAAGAACAAGATGCAGAAATCAAAACATGATGTGTGGGTTGGCCTGTTCGTGCTGATTGGTGCGGCCGCCATCCTGTTTCTCGCCCTCAAGGCTGGCAACCTGCTGACCTTGTCGTTTGACAGCGGCTACACCGTGGTTGCCCGCTTCGACAACATCGGCGGCCTCAAGCGTCAGGCTGCGGTCAAGAGCGCGGGTGTGGTCGTGGGCCGTGTGCAGTCCATCACGTTCGACACCAAGAGCTACCAGGCCCAGGTCGAGCTGGCGCTCAACAAGGGCGTGGTGTTTCCGAAAGACACTTCAGCCAAGATCCTCACCGCTGGTCTGCTGGGTGAGCAATACATCGGTCTGGAGCCTGGCTACGGTGAGACCAATCTGGTGGCTGGCGACACGATCAAGAGCACCCAATCGGCCATCGTCCTCGAAAACCTGATCAGCCAGTTCCTCTACAGCAAGGCCGCTGAGGGGAGCGGTGGCAAGGAGGGGCAGAAATGATGCATGGCTCGGCACGCCGCCCGGTTGGCCGTCTGGCTGCCGTGCTGGCTGGCGTCATGCTGGTGGGTGTGCTGCAGGGTTGCGCCACGCGCCAGAACCCTGACCCGCTGGAGCCCTGGAACCGCAAGGTCTTTGCGTTCAACGACTCGGTGGACACCTATGTGCTCAAGCCGGTGGCTGAAGGCTACAAGGCCGTTGCGCCAGACCCGGTGCGCACGGCGTTCTCGAACTTCACCGGCAACCTCAAGGACATCTGGTCCACGGCCAACCTGTTCCTGCAAGGCCGCTTCCGAGACGGCACCCTGGGCATCATCCGCGTCACGGTCAACAGCACGTTTGGTCTGGGGGGGCTGATCGACATCGCCACGCCCATGCAACTGGACAAGCCCAACGAGGATTTCGGGCAGACCCTGGGCGTGTGGGGTGTCAAACCGGGTGCCTACATCGTCTGGCCCTTCCTGGGGCCCTCCACCTTGCGCGACTCGCTGAGTCTGCCGGGCGACATATATTTCTCGGCCTCCAGCGTGGGCACCTATCCGCGAGAAGTCAATCTGCTGCGCACCTGGCAGCTGGTCAACACGCGCGCCAACCTGCTGGATGCCGGCAACCTGATCGATGACGTGGCGCTGGACAAATACGCCTTCATCCGGGATGCCTACCTGCAGCGCAGGCAGAATCTGATCTACGAAGGTGACCCGCCCGAGGAAGACGAACCGCCCGAGCCGCAGCGTCAGGACGTGCCGGAAGCACCGGCATCGCCTGCCGCGCCCGCTTCCGGTGCATCTGGTGTGCCCGGGGCTTCTGCGCCGGTGAGTCAGGCCGATGCCCCCACCCTGGTGGCCGAGGCGGGGCAGGATTCCGCCTGGGCCATGTTCCCCTGAGACGGCTTCAAACACATACGAAGGTCGATCTGGTCTACCCACCGGCTACCTGCCGCGTTAAGGGCTCAGGATGATCTCCGAAAGGATCCATATGCAATCCGGCAATTTTTTCAAGCTTTCCGACATGAGTCGCCTGTTGGCGACCGCCATGCTGTCGCTGGCGGCCTTGTCCAGCGCAGCCGCGGCCGCCGAGTCGGCCACCCCGGCCGCGCCCGCTGCGACCGTGATCACCGCCCAGGCGCCCGACGCCTTCGTCAAGGCCATCACCGCCGAGGTGTTTGCCACGGTGAAGGCCGACAAGGCCATCCAGTCGGGTGACATCCGCAAGGTGATCCAGGTGGTGGACACCAAAATCATGCCGAATGTGAATTTCCAGCGCATGACCGCCTCGGCCGTGGGTCGTGGCTGGCGCCAGGCCACGCCCGAGCAGCAAAAGCGTCTGCAAGACGAGTTCAAGACGCTGCTGGTCTACACCTACGCGGGTGCTGTCGCGCAGATCAAGGACCAGACCGTCGAGTACAAACCCATGCGCAACCGCCCGGAAGACACCGATGTGGTGGTGCGCACCGTGGTGCGTGGCAAGGGTGACCCCATCCAGCTCGACTACCGCCTCGAGAAGGCCGGTGACACCTGGAAGATCTACGACGTGAACGTGCTGGGCGCCTGGCTGGTGCAAACCTACCAGAGCACCTTTGCCCAGGAGGTCAACGCCTCCGGCATCGATGGCCTGATCGCCAAGCTGGTCGAGCGCAACAAGCAGCTGGCGGCCAAGAAAGTGACGGGCTGATCGCCATGTTGCTGCTGCCTGCCGTCATCACGCACGCTGACGTGCCGCATGTGCTGAGTCTGTTCAAGCAGACGCTGGACAAGGCCGCTGCCGCGGGCAATGTGGATGCGGCCATGCTGACGGTCGATGGCTCGGCCCTGCAGCGCTTTGATTCGAGCGCCCTGGCCGTTCTGCTGGAATGCCAGCGCATGGCACGCGCGAAGGGCCGTGCCTTCGCGGTGCAATCGCTGCCGCAGCGCCTGACCGAGCTGGCCCGCCTGTACGGCGTGGACGGCCTGCTTCAATCGGCCTGATCAGGCTTCTTCTGGCCAGGCAAAGCCGTCACGCGCCACCAGGGCGCTGGCAGCCGGGGGCCCCCAGGTGCCCGCGGTGTAGCCGCGGACGGTGCTGTGGTCATGCGCCCAGCTGTCCAGGATGGGCTCCACCCAACGCCAGGCTTGCTCCTGCTCGTCCGAGCGCACGAACAGGTTGAGCCGGCCTGCCAGTGCGTCCAGCAGCATGCGTTCGTAGGCGCCCACGCGGTCGGTCGGGAAGGCCTTGTCGAAATCCAGGTCCAGAGACACGGGCGACAAGGTCTCCGGCACGGCACCGGCACCCGCCGATGACACCGAACCCTTGGCCGCCAGCAGGTGCAGCTCCAGCCCGTCTTCCGGCTGCAGCTTGATCACCAGCTTGTTGGCGTTGTGCGCCCCGGGGAAGATCGGGTGCGGGGTAGGGCGGAAGTTCACGACGATGTCGGCATGGCGGTCGGCCATGCGCTTGCCTGTCCGCAGGTAGAAGGGCACGCCGGCCCAGCGCCAGTTCTGCACCTCGCAACGCAGCGCCACGAAGGTCTCCGTGCGGCTGTCGGCCGGCACCTTGTCCTCGTCCAGGTAGCCCTTGACCAACTGGCCGTTGACCGTGCCGCCCCGGTACTGGCCCCGCACCACATCACGCGCCACCGAGGTGGCGTCAAAGGGCTTGAGCGAGCGCAGCACCTTGAGCTTTTCGTCGCGGATGGCGTCGGCATCGGCGCTGGAGGGCGGCTCCATGGCGATCATCGTCAGCAACTGCAGCGCATGGTTCTGGATCATGTCGCGCAGGGCGCCCATGCGGTCGTAGAAGTCACCGCGCGTGCCCACGCCCAGGCTCTCGGCCAGGGTGATCTGGATGTTGGCGATGCTCTCGCGGCGCCACAGCGGCTCGAACAGCACGTTGCCAAAGCGCAGGGCCATGAGGTTCTGAACCGACGGCTTGCCCAGATAGTGATCGATGCGCAGGGCCTGGCGTTCGCTGAACACGGCGCGCACGGCCTGGTTGATCTGCTGGGCGCTGGCCAGATCGTGACCCAGGGGTTTTTCCAGCACCACGCGGATGCCTTCGTGGTTCAGGCCGCAAGCGCCCAGTTGCCCGCAGATGGTGGGGAACAGGTGAGGGCTGGTGGCCAGATAGATGACGGTGTTGTCCGTGGGCCGGGTGGCCAGCCAGGCCTTGAGGCGCTGGTAATCGGCCGCCTGCGACAGGTCCATGCGCAGGTAATGGATCAGGGCGGCGAACTGCCGGTATTCGTCTTCTGTGGGGCGTTTGGCGCTGTCGGCGGCCTGCAGGCGTTCATGCAGCCAGGCGCGGTAGCTGTCGTCATCGCGGTCGTCACGGGCCACGGCCAGGATGCGGCCGTCGGCGGGCAGCTTGCCGTGGCGCCAGGCCTGGAACAGCGACGGCATGAGCTTGCGCCATGTCAGGTCGCCGGTGCCGCCGAAAAATACGAGGTCAAAGGACATGCGAGTTGCGAAAAATGGTCAGGCCGGCTATTCGCTTGGGGGGAGACCTGAACTTTGTCATCAAATTGGACTCAGAATAAAGGCAACAATAAGGCAATTCCACGGCGGCTATCTGATTATTCAGCATGGGTTTCGCCGGTGTATTTTTGTCACGCCTACAAGAAACCAACCGAATCCGATTTACAGATTCGACATCAACATGATTTCGCAACTCGAACAGCTCAAGGCCTGCACCACCGTGGTGGCCGACACCGGCGACTTCAAGCAGTTGGCCCAGTTCACCCCTCAGGACGCGACCACCAACCCCTCGCTGATCCTCAAGGCGGTTCAGAAACCCGATTACGCCCCCTTGCTGGCTGACACCGTGGCGGCACACCGTGGCGCGTCGCTTGCCACCATCGTGGACCACGTGCTGGTTCGTTTTGGCCTGGAAATCCTCAAGGTGGTGCCCGGTCGGGTGTCCACCGAGGTGGATGCCCGCCTGAGTTTTGACACGGCGGCCACCATCGAGCGTGCGCGCCGCATCATCGGCCTGTACGAGGCGGCCGGCATTGCGCGAGAGCGCGTGCTGATCAAGATCGCTGCCACCTGGGAGGGCATCCAGACCGCCCGGGCGCTGGAGCAGGAGGGTATTCGCTGCAACCTGACGCTGTTGTTCGCCTTTGCGCAGGCCCGTGCCTGTGGCGATGCCAAGGTGCAGTTGATCTCGCCTTTTGTGGGCCGCATCTATGACTGGTACAAGAAGACAGCGGGCGCGCAGTGGGACGAAGCGGCCAACGCCGGCGTGAATGACCCGGGTGTGAAGTCCGTGGCCCGCATCTACGATTACTACAAGCAGCATGGCGTACGCACCGAGGTCATGGGTGCAAGCTTCCGCAATGTGGGTCAGATCCTGGCCTTGGCCGGTTGTGACCTGCTGACCATCAGCCCCGATCTGCTGGCCCAGTTGCAGGCGGCCGATGGTGAGGCCCAGCCGGTGGTGCGTCGCCTGGTGCAGCCCACCAGCGTGGTCGCACCGGAAGCGCCTTTGAGCGAGGCTGCCTTCCGCTACGCCCTCAATGAAGACGCCATGGCCACCGAGAAGCTGGCCGAGGGCATCCGCCTGTTCGCGGTCGACGCGGGCAAGCTGGACGCCCTCATCGAGGCGCAGCGTTGACGCCAGGCGCCATGGCATTCCCGCGTTGTGATCAGACGGTGGCCTGGTCGGCCCTGGGCGGCCATTTCGAGGCCCACGGCCGCGATCTGGACCTGCGCCAGGTCTTCGCCGACAACCCCGATCGCGTCCAGCGCCTGGGCATCCAGGCGCCCGAGGTGTTCGCCGACCTGTCTCGCGCGCACTGGGACGTGGCCACCTTGCGCCACTTGCTGGATCTGGCGCGTGAATGCGGCCTGGAAGCCCGGCGTGATGCCATGATGGCCGGCGAGGTGGTCAACCCCACCGAAGGCCGCGCGGTGCTGCACACGGCCTTGCGCGCCCCGCGCGGGCAAGGCCCGCACAGCCAGCAGGTCCACGATGTGCTCGACCGCATGCTGGCCTTTGTCGAGCGCGTGCGCTCGACCGCAGGTGGCGCGGCGCCCGGGCAGATCACCGATGTGGTCAACATCGGCATCGGCGGGTCTGATCTGGGCCCGCAAATGGTGGTGCCGGCGCTGGATGCCTTCGTGCACCCGGGCTTGAATTTCCACTTTGTGTCCAACGCCGACGGGCAGGATCTGGCCAGTGTGCTGCGCAAGGTGCGCCCCGAGCACACCCTGTTCGTCATCGCTTCCAAGACCTTCACGACGCAGGAGACCATGGCCAATGCCGTGGCCGCGCGCCAGTGGTTTGTTGATCAGGGTGGCATCGACATCGCCCGCCATTTCGTGGCCACCACCACCAATGTCGAGGCCGCGGCGGCCTTTGGCATCACCCAGACCTTCGGCTTCTGGGATTGGGTGGGCGGGCGCTTCTAGATGTGGTCGGCCATTGGCCTGCCTCCCGGTGGAGTTCCTGCTGGTGAGGCAGGCCAGTTACCGGGCGCCGGGCAACATGACGCCAGCCTTGCGCGCCTTGCTGGATCAACAGCACCACATGCTGCTGGCCAATGGCCTGGCGCAGGCCCAGGCGCTCATGTGGGGCAAGACGGCCGAAGAGGCGCTGGGTGACACCGTGCCCACCGCGTCGCCTGACATGCCGCCGGAGGCCATTGCCAAGCACCGCACCTTCCCTGGCAACCGCCCGAGCCTGACCTTGTTGATGGACGAGGTGACGCCCCGTTCGCTGGGCGCCCTGGTGGCCTTGTACGAGCACCGCACTTTTGTGAGCGGCGCCCTGTGGGGCATCAATTCCTTCGACCAATGGGGGGTGGAGCTGGGCAAGGCCCTGTGCAAGGATCTGCTGCCACGCCTGGGTACCGGTGACACCACCGGACTGGATGCCGCCACTGCCGCCCTGATCGCGCGCGTGCGTTGACCCGTTCTTCAGACCTTGAAAGGTGCCATGCCATGGCGCAAGACACGCTCCCGCCCCAAGCCGTCGTGTTCGACTTCGGCGGGGTGCTGTTCAACTGGCAGCCATCCCGTCTGATCCAGTCGGTGCTGCCGCACCTGGCGCGTGATGATGAACAGGCACTGGGCCTGGCCGCACGAGTCTTCCAGTCCTTCGTGCCCGGCAGCGATTGGTCGGAGTTCGACCGTGGCGCACTCACCTGGGACGAAACCCGCGAGCGCATCGCCTCGCGCACCGGGCTGGCATCGCAGGATGTGCACAGCCTGATGGCCGCCATCCCGCCGCACCTGGCGCCGATGG
>JACPOH010000265.1 GCA_016185075.1 Aquabacterium sp.
GATCAGCACGCGCTCGTTTTTCTCGACTCGGATGCGGATTTCCTGCAGCACGTCGTCCACCTGGTGGGTGGCCGGGCGCACTTCGACCACCGGGTCCACCAGGCCGGTTGGGCGCACCACCTGCTCGACGATCTGGCCGCTGTGCTGCTTTTCGTAATCGGCCGGCGTGGCCGTGACGAACACGCACTGGCGCATCTTGCGTTCGAACTCCTCGAACTTGAGCGGGCGGTTGTCCAGCGCAGAGGGCAATCGGAAACCGTACTCCACCAGCGTGGTCTTGCGCGAGCGGTCGCCGTTGTACATGCCGCCCAGCTGGCCGATCATCACGTGGCTCTCGTCGAGGAACATGAGCGAGTCGGCCGGCATGTAGTCCACCAGCGTGGGGGGCGGGTCGCCCGGCTGGGCACCCGAGAGGTGGCGCGTGTAGTTCTCGATGCCCTTGCAGTGGCCCACCTCCTGCAGCATCTCCAGATCGAAGCGGGTGCGCTGCTCCAGGCGCTGCGCCTCGACCAGCTTGCCGTCGCCCACCAATTGCTTGACGCGTTCGTTGAGCTCCAGCTTGATCGTTTCGATGGCGGCCAGCACGCGTTCGCGTGGCGTGACGTAATGGCTGGAGGGGTAAATGGTGAAGCGGGGGATCTTCTGGCGCACCTTGCCGGTCAGCGGGTCGAACAGCTGGATGGAATCGATCTCGTCGTCGAACAGCTCGATGCGCACGGCCAGCTCGCTGTGTTCGGCGGGGAACACGTCGATGGTGTCACCCCGCACGCGGAAGGTGCCGCGCCCGAAATCCATGTCGTTGCGCTGGTACTGCATGCGGATGAGCTGGGCGATCACGTCGCGCTGGCCCACCTTGTCGCCCACCCGGGCGAGCAGCACCATCTGCATGTAGTCATCGGGCTTGCCGATGCCGTAGATGGCCGACACGGTGGCCACGATGACCACGTCGCGGCGCTCCAGCAGGCTCTTGGTGGCACTCAAGCGCATCTGCTCGATGGCCTCGTTGATGGCGCTGTCTTTTTCGATGAAGAGGTCGCGCTGGGGGACGTAGGCCTCGGGCTGGTAGTAGTCGTAGTAGCTGACGAAATACTCGACCGCGTTGTGGGGAAAAAACTCGCGGAATTCGGCATAGAGCTGGGCTGCCAGCGTCTTGTTGGGTGCGAACACGATGGCCGGGCGCCCCATGCGGGCGATCACGTTGGCCATGGTGAAGGTCTTGCCCGAGCCGGTCACGCCCAGCAGGGTCTGATAAGAGAGGCCGTCTTCGATGCCTTCACACAGCTGTGCGATGGCGGTAGGCTGGTCACCGGCTGGCGGATAAGGCTGGAACAGCTCGAAAGGCGAGTCGGGAAAGCGCACGAACTGGCCTGCGGGGGCTTGCGAACCCGTACTTTCTGACGAGTCTTTGGCAGGAAGAAGATCAATCGGCTCAGCCATCGGGGTCACAGTTCGATAAAATAAAGGGTTTGCCCGATTTGGCGAATGTGGTCACAAACCACTTTTTTGCCGAGTTCGAGCTGTCGAATTTTCCAGCTTATCCCTTTTTCAGCTCTAACACCTGACCGGAGACTGCTTGCATGGCCTCGCTGTTCGCTTCCGTTGAAATGGCCCCCCGGGATCCCATCCTGGGCCTCAACGAACAATTCAATGCCGACCCCAACCCCAACAAGGTCAACCTGGGCGTGGGCGTGTACACCGACGACAAGGGCAAGCTGCCCCTGCTGAAGTGTGTGGCCGCTGCCGAGAAGCAGATGTCCGAAGCCCCCAAGGCCCGCGGCTACCTGCCCATCGACGGCATCGTGGCTTATGACAAGGCCGTGCAAGGCCTGGTGTTCGGTGCCGAGCACGCTGCCGTGAAGGCTGGACGCATCGCGACGGCGCAGGCCATCGGTGGCACGGGCGGCCTGAAGCTGGGCGCCGACTTCCTCAAGCGCCTGAACCCGGATGCACAAGTCCTGATCTCGGACCCGAGCTGGGAAAACCACCGCGCGCTGTTCGAAGCCGCCGGCTTCCCCGTGGACGTCTACCCCTACTACGACGCCGCCAACCGTGGCATCAACTTCGACGGCATGATCGCCAAGTTGAAGGCCTCCAAGCCCGGCACCATCGTGCTGCTGCACGCCTGCTGCCACAACCCGACCGGTTACGACCTGACGGACGCCCAGTGGGATGAAGTCATCGCCGTGATCAAGGCCGGCGGCCTGGTGCCCTTCCTGGACATGGCCTACCAGGGCTTCGGCAACGGCATCGCCGAAGACGGCGCCGTGGTCATCAAGTTCCTGGACGCCGGCCTGAGCTACTTCGTGTCCACCAGCTTCTCCAAGAGCTTCTCGCTGTACGGCGAGCGCGTGGGCGCCCTGAGCATCGTGAGCGAAACGGCCGAAGAATCGGCCCGCGTGCTGAGCCAGCTCAAGCGCGTGATCCGCACCAACTACTCCAACCCGCCGACGCACGGCGCGCAAGTGGTGGCCACGGTGCTGACCACGCCCGAGCTGCGCAAGATGTGGGAAGACGAGCTGGCCGAGATGCGTGACCGCATCAAGCAGATGCGCACGGCTCTGGTGAGCGAGCTGACGGCGGCTGGCGTGCAAGGCGACCTGAGCTACATCACCCGCCAGAAGGGCATGTTCAGCTACTCGGGCCTGAACGCCGCACAAATGCAGCGCCTGCGCTCCGAGTTCGGCATCTATGGTGTGGACTCTGGCCGCATCTGCGTGGCCGCACTGAACACCGGCAACATCAAGGCGGTGGCCGCGGCCATCAAGGCTGTGATGTAAACCAGGTTGACGCACATGCATGAAGCCCCTCTCGCGAGGGGCTTTTTTCTTGTCTGCGCTCAGACGAAGCCACGGTTCGCACGGAGCCCGGCACGTAGCGGCCCGCGTTCGGGGCATCGCCCTGCGCTTCCTTGAAGCGCGATTGCGAGAAGGCCAGGTCGGCATCCAGCAACAACCAGCTGTTGGCCACATAGTGGTTGTTGAACTCGATGCCGTAACGCTTGCTGGCGCCACTGGCCTCGGTGTCACCCGCATCGCCCGAGAACACCAGCTCGGAGCCCAGCGTCAATTGCCACAGGGACAGCGAAGACTGCAAGCCCGGCACGATCTCCGTGCGCAGCCCCAGCTCGGTGCCCTTGGTGCGCACCAGCGCCGGTGAAGGCTCGATGGCCGAGCCTTGTTTCGGGCTGATGGTCGACGTCACGCCGCGCGCATCGTTGCTGTGGAAGCCATAGCCATGGCTGAAGAAGTACTCGGTCTTGTCCCATGGACCCAAAATGAGCGACAGCTTGGGGCTGTTGATGAGGGCCGTCTGCTGACCGCTGTTGCCTGCGATCGAGCTGCTGACGTCCATGTGGTACTGGTCGGTGCGGACGCCGGCCACGCTGCGCAGCCAGGGCAGCCATTTGGTCTCGTTGCTGGCATACAGGCCCAGGCTGGTTTGTTTGACACGGCTTTCCTGCGTGGTGCTCAGGCGGTGGCCGTTTTCAGCGGCATACAGGCCCACAGGGCTGAGGCGATCATGGCGCAGCTGCAGGCCCAAGGTATGGGTGCTGTCATGCCCAGCCAGCGTGGTCTGCCAGCTGCGGCTGGTGTTCAAACCATGGACCTGCCGGCTTTCTGATTGCTCGAACTGGTCCCCATGCACAGGGTCATCGAGGAAATAGGTGAAGTTCGAAAACAGATCCAGGCTGGACTGGATGGCGTAGGCATTGAACTTGAACTCACCATCATCCAGCACACGCAGCAGATCATAGGAAAGGCTGAAGCGCGACGTGTCACCGTGATCACTGGCATCGATGGCGGCGAAACGGCCGATGGCCCCGCTGTTGACCGCACGTTGCGGCACCTGGTCGGTGGCGCGCCACCTGGCGGTGTAGGCCATGGCGGTGAGGCTCGAACGTGTGTCGCCTTCACCATGGCTGTAGCGCAGCACGCCGTTGGCGCGCCGGAAATTCTCGGGGTTGTCCCAGGGGCCATCGTTGTGTGCCACCTCGACGGCATACAAGAGCTTGCCGGACGTCAGCGGCGTCGAGTTGGCCACCAGCGCCCGGGCATAGCCGTTCTCACCCGCGGTGAGGCTGGCCAGGCCACGAGGCAGGCTGTTGAAGAGCTTGATGTGCGCGGCACCGGCTGAGGCGAAGTCCCCCTCGCTGGCGTAGTAAGGGCCCTTGCGGTAGCCGATGCGGTCGATCAGTTCGGGGATCAACCAGTTGAGGTCGCTGTAGCCCTGGCCGTGTGCATGGGTGGGCATGTTGACGGGCATGCCGTCCACCGTGGTGGCGAAGTCGGTGCCGTGGTCCAGGTTGAAGCCGCGCAGGTAGTACTGGTTGGCCTTGCCGTCGCCGCTGTGCTGCGAGACGATCACGCCGGGCACGAACTCCAGCACCTCGGCAGGTCGCAGCGTGGGCCGGCTGGCCAGCAGTTTGGATGTGACCACGCCTTCGCTGGCCGCGTCCGATGTACCGACCGCGTTGTCGTAATTGCCCGTGATGGTGACGGCAGGCAAAGAGGTGGCCTGCTGGGCCTGGCTGACTGCTGACAGCATGGCCACGGCACTGGCCAGAACGGTGCGAATAAAGGGGGACTGCATGCGTGTTTTCCTCGTGCAACAGGGTGACGGCACAACCCTGTACTGCCCGCCCACCCTGTCTGCGCAGCAGATGCTAGGGGCGCGTTGTGAATGTTCGATGTCCATGCATACGACACCGATCCGCATCTGGATGATGGTCCTCGCCTAATGCGTCGCTGAGGACTCGTTCAGTTCACGCAAAGCCTGGACGGCCTCTTCGCGGGATGGCTGAATGCGCACCAGGGACGTCAGCAGCGTGCGGGACGCGGCCTCGTCACTGGCCGCCAGTGCGCCTGCCATGCGCACCAGTGGGTCGTACGCCGGCCTGAAGTCCGGGCTGACGCGCAGCACAGCCAACAAAGGGTCGCGCACTTGCGCCAGCATGTCCTGCACCTGGCCGGAAGGGCGCACATTCATGCCGATTTCGATGAACCGATTGCGGGCAGCCCAGTAGGCGGTCAGGCGTCTGCCCCAGTCCGGCTCAACGCCCGGACCAGCCACTTCTTGTGGCGTGACAGACAAGGCCTTGAGCAGCATCCACAAGCGGTCTTTCGGCAAGGAGTCGGGTGCATACGTGATGCGTGGCGCGAGGTAGCTGACCACCGGATGATCATCGGTGTTGAGCGGTGCCGCAGCCGCCAAACGAGCCAGGGCCTCGGGCCCCGCCAGCAGGCTGCCCAGCAGGGCCCATTCATCTTCGATGCCGAACGCAGCGGGCGGCATCGGCATGCGGACGTTGGCCAGACGCTGGCGCAAACCTGCCGGATCAAACCGCCCCCCATCCGCGCGCCCGATCAGGCCGATCACCGGCGTCTCCAGGCTGTTGCTGGCCAGGATGGCCATGCCTTGCGGATAGGCCGTCAGGAAAGACTTCACGATGCTGCGCAAGGTGTCCAGATCGAGTTGATGCAGAGGCAGCCACTGACAGAACACGCCCCCATCGGCCAGCCTGTGCCGCACGAATTCAAAGTGCTCTGCCGTGTACAAGGCGCCCGAGCCACTGCGGGCCGGTTGAAAGTTGTCGGACACGATCACGTCGTAGTGCTGCTGGCTGACCCGCACATACCGCCTGGCATCCGCGGCCATGACATGCCAGCGCGGGTCCGGCGGGCCTTCATGGAATACATGCCTGAAGTGGCGGGACGCGGCGATCACCTCGGGCAGCAACTCCACCACATCGACCTGCAGATCGCGATCCTGCGCGGCGGAGCCGGACGTCACACCGGTGCCCAGGCCCAGGAACAAGGCGCGGCGCGGCGCAGGGTGCAACAGAATGGGCAACAAGGCCTGGCGGGCATCCACCAGACGCGTCGCGCTGCTGCCTTCCTGCTGGCGGTTGTTGATGCGCAAGCGGGCCACGCCATCGGCATCTTCGACCACGCTGACGGCGGCCATGGCGCCTTCCTGGTAGCTGAGGATGTGCCCGCCTGGTGGCACATCCACAAAGGCCAGCGGTGGTGCCAGCAGTGCCACACCCAAGGCCAAGCCCGCCGGCCCCCACCCCCACACGCTGGACCACAGCCGGCGCGAGCCCAGCAGCAGGTAAGCCGATGCCAGCAAGAGCAACACCACCTTGGGGCCCAGCCAGGGAAGCAGGGCCACGCCAAACAGCGGCGGGGCCAAAGCGGCTGCCAGGGTGTTGATGCCCATGGCTTGGCCAAAGCTGATGCCAAGCGCACTGGCCCGGTGTGTCAGGTGGCTGAACAAGGCCCCCATCACCAGCGTGGGCAGGCCAAACGCCAACAAAGCCAGCGCGGCTTCGGCGCCGACCGCCGCAGCCATGGATCCCCCGGCCATCGTGATCACGTGGTCACGCACCGCAGATGCGCCCCACAGGGCATGGCTTGCGATGGCACCACGGTGCGCGAGGGCAAGACCAGCAAGGCGGCCAGCGCGCACAGGAGGTTGAAGGCCACACACACTGCTGCCGTACGGGCGAGCCCCCAAGCCGGGATCAGCCAGAAGGTGACGCCCAGCACGCCCACCACGGCCCCGAAGGTGTTGCTGGCATAGTGCCCGGCGATGGACCGACGCTCGGCCAGCCAACCCACGGTCACGCGCTCCATGGCGGGCAAGGTGGCCCCCATGGCAGCCGTGGCTGGCAAGAGCAACAGGAAGGTGCCCGTGAATGCCACCCGCCATTGCCACACGGGCGAAGGCTGCACACCGGTCACGGCGAGCACACCGGCGCTGAAGGGTGCCATCAGCGCCATCAACGCGAGCCCCCAGAGGCCGATCAGCAGTTCACAAGCCACATACCAATGCACCGGCCGGACGCTGCGTTCAATGCGCGGCCCCAGCACCAAGGCGCCCAGCGCCAGGCCACCAAAGAACGCCGCCACCACCGCCAGCACCGCCGCCGACTCATGACCCAGCCAGGTCGCACATTGCTGCGTCCACACCATCTGGTAACCCAGGCTGGCGAAGCCCGAGGCCAACATGAGGGCCAGGCCAGCCTGATGGCGCCCGTGGTCGCGCGCCACCGGTTCAACGATGGGCAAGGAGAGATCGGCCTTCACGCGCTGAACTGAACAGCGTAGCCCCACGAATCCAGGCGCACCGGGATGGCGTTGAGGGCCAGGGTGATGCGACGTTCACCTTCGTTGGGCGGCACGGCGTGCATCAGGTAACTGGGGAACAGAACCAGGTCACCGGGCTGCGGCGCCGGGCTGA
>JACPOH010000266.1 GCA_016185075.1 Aquabacterium sp.
CCCAGACACGGTTGTTGTCAAACAAGTGATCAAGCTTCATGGCCGAGAGTGTAGTGAGGGATGCCAGGGATTCCCCCTGTGCTGCAGCAAAAGAATCGCGCCACGCCTGGGATATACCATGATCGCCACATTGTTTGCATGCATAACAATATGGCGGTGTCCTCCTTCTGCGGAGCGCCGGCGCATCAGTCGGTGCTCTTCGCCCGGGCCTCGCTGGCCCGGGCTTTCTTTTTGCAGGTGAGATGGACAGCTGGCAAGGCACAATGAGTGGTCCTGGTACCGAAGCGCCCCATGCACGCACCCTTGATGCCCTTGACTTACCCGCTTGAGCAGTCACACCCCATGCCCGGGCAGTTGATGCCCATCAGATCAGGACTGCACTGGCTGCGCATGCCGATGCCCTTCGCGCTCAACCACATCAACCTGTGGGCGCTGGACGACGAACTCAACGGCGCAGCCGCCTGGACCATCGTTGATGCAGGCGTGGCCACCGAAACCATCCGAGAGGCGTGGCAGGCACTATGGGCCGGCCCGCTGGCCTCCAAACCGCTCGGGCGCATGCTGGTCACGCACATGCATCCGGACCACGTCGGCAACGCACAGTGGCTGATCGAGCAATTCAGTGCGCCTGGCCAGCCAGCGCGCCTCTGGATGAGCGCCACCGATCACTTTGCCGCACAACTGGCCTGTGAGTCGACCACCGGCTTCGGTGGTGGCCGCGCCGCAGACTTCTTCCAGCAACACGGTCTCCACAAGCCCGAAGATCTGGACAAGATCCGCGCGCGCAGCAACTACTTCAAGTCCCTGGTGCCGGCCGTGCCGTACAGCTACCGGCGCCTCCAGGACGGCATGGTGCTGTACATCGGGGAGCGCGAATGGCGCTGCCTGGCTGGGTACGGACACAGCCCCGAGCACATCGCGCTGTTCAACGAACGCGATGGCCTGCTCATCTCCGGGGACATGCTGCTGCCCAGCATTTCCACCAACGTCAGCGTGGTGGACCTGGAGCCCGAGGGCGACGCCCTGGGCCTGTTCCTGAGCTCCCTAGACAAGATGGCCGAGTTGCCCGCCGACACCCTGGCCCTGCCCTCGCATGGGCTGCCGTTCACGGGCATCCATGCCCGGATTGCACAACTGCGGGCCCATCACGCCGACCGTTTGCGCGAGGTGCTCGAAGCCTGCTCACGGCAGCCATCGAGCGCAGCAGACATGCTGCCCGTGCTGTTCAAGCGCCAGCTGGATCTCCACCAGACCACGTTTGCGATGGGCGAGTCCATCGCCCACCTGAACTACCTCTGGCACCGTGGCGAATTGAGGCGCCACCACGATGCGCAGGGCACCTGGCTGTTCGAAAAGGCCTGATCAGTCCGGAATGATCGCGTGACGCAACTGCTCACGCGGTGCATCGAACTCGGGCATGATGGAGCGCACCACATCCCAGAAGCGCGGGCTGTGGTTCATCTCGCGCAGGTGCGCCAGTTCGTGCGCCACCACATAGTCGATCACGCTCAGGCTGAAGTGGATCAGGCGCCAGTGCAAGCGGATCGAGCCATCGGCGCTGGCACTGCCCCAACGGGTCTTGGCCGATGACAGGCTGACCTTGCGCACCGACACGCCCAACTGGTCGGCATACACCGGCACACGAGCAAGAAACACCTGCATGGCCTCGCGTTGCAGCCAGGCCTGAACGGCATCACGAATCTGCTCAGCCGAAGCGTACTGGGGCAAGCCCAGATGCAGCGCCCGCTGGGCCACCCCCGGCAGACCTTGATCGGCCTGCCGCAAAGGAGCCTGCAAGGCGGCACCATCCACACGAGGGTCCAGCACCAGCACCACTGATTCACCCATGTAGGGCACGGTCGCGCCTTCACGCCAGTCAATGCGTGCGGACAACTGTTTCTGGGCACGCTCCCTCTGCTCGACCAACTTGTTGCAGATCCAGCGCTCCTTGGCGCGCAGCGCGGTTTCGATGTCCGTCGAGGACACCCAGCGCGGCGCTCGCACGCTCAGGCCCTCGACACCGACCACCATGCCGATGCTGCGCCGACGCGCACGTTTGATCTCGTAGGACACGATGGCCTTGCCGAGGCGAATCTCGTGCTCACCCTGGGGGTGGCGAAACCATGGCAAGCCGCTCACGGGATGGCATTCGTCATGCCCATGGTGCGGCACACGCAGCGCAGATGTTTTCGATACCGGCGCGTCATCCGGGCTAGGCACGCCGTCAGCCCGCACAGCAGGGTCGGCAGCCAGAGTGGAGGAGGACAAAGGAGGGGCCGCAAGCGGCGATACAGCAGCAGTCAAAGGAGGCAAGGAATGTGAAACGGCAGATACAGCCGACGCCGGCGCAGCGTAGAGATCATCGTCTCCCCACAGAACCAGTTGCATCGGCTCGGAGAGTCTCAAGTCAACTCTCCCATATGGGTCGCAACCGGGCTGTCTTCGCCATGGGCCTTGCGATCCCGCAGGATGAGGAAATCCGCGAATGCGGACAAATCAGGGTGGATGGTGAGATCCGGCACGCGCTGGCGGAGGTCGTAAAGATCGGCCTCGCTCATGGTGGCCGCCTGGCCCGTGCGCACCAGATGAGGCTCGCAGCCCACCGATTGCGCAGCCAGCACATCACGTGGCAAGTCACCCACCATGGGCACACCGTCCAGGCTGCGCCCGAAACGTTGCCCGATCATCTGGAACAAGCCCGGCAAGGGCTTGCGACAGGTGCACTGGTCTTCGGGCGTGTGCGGGCAGAAAAACACTGCCTCGACTCGCCCGCCGACACGCGCCAACATCTGGTTCATCTTGGCGTGCATCGCGTTGAGAGCCACCATGTCAAACAGCCCGCGTCCAATGCCCGACTGGTTGGTCGCGACCACCACATGCCAGCCGGCATGGTTCAGACGGGCGATGGCCTCCAGAGCGCCAGGCAGGGGCACCCACTCGTCGCTGGACTTGATGTAGTCCTCGCGTTCGTGGTTGATCGTGCCGTCGCGATCGAGGATGACCAGTTTCATGCCCTCTCCGGGGTGGATGCGTCCAGACACGTGCTCAGGCCGCCAGCCTGGAGATGTCCGCCACCTGGTTCATGGCCTTGTGCAAGGAGGCCAGCAAGCCCAGACGGTTTGCCTTCAAAGCGGCATCATCGGCGTTGACCATGACGCAATCGAAGAAGGCATCAACGGGCGCCTTGAGCACGGCCAAGGCCTGCAAGCTTGCAGTGTAGTCACCTTCTTCAAACGCTGCGCGTGCTTTTGGCGCAGCAGTCTGCAATGCTTCAAACAGGGCGCGCTCGGCAGACTCCTTCAGAAGCCCTTCGTCGATCTTTGCTTCAACCTCGGCTTCGGCCTTCTTCAGGATGTTGCCCACGCGCTTGTTGGCCGCTGCCAGCGAAGCCGCCTCAGGCAAGGCTGCAAAGGCACGAACGGCCGACAGTCGGCGCGGTACATCACCCAGGCGCTCGGGCTGCAAAGCCAGCACGGCTTCAACCTCCTGTGCACTGTAGACTTGCTCACGCAGCGACACCGCCAGGCGATCGGAGAAAAACACCAGCAAATGCTCCGCCGGGTTGCTGATGAGTTCGCCAAAAGCCGGTATCGCCCCGGCGATCAACGCAGGCAGGGACAGAGGCAGGTTATTTTCAACCAGGATACGGATCACGCCCAGCGCATGGCGACGCAAGGCGAACGGGTCCTTGTCACCCGTGGGCAACTGGCCGATGCCAAACAGGCCGACAAGGGTTTCCAGCTTGTCAGCCAGCGCCACGACGGTGCCCGTGTGGTTGCGCGGCAGCGCGTCGCCCGAGAAACGCGGCTTGTAGTGGTCTTCGATGGCGATAGCCACGCCGTCACGCAGGCCTTCATGGCGCGCGTAGTAGCCACCCATGATGCCTTGCAACTCCGGGAACTCGCCGACCATGTCGGTGAGCAGGTCGGTCTTGGCCAGACGCGCGGCCTGCTGCACCTTGCTGTCGAGCACGGCAAAGTGATCCTGCGCTTCGACGGTGAACGGCAGCGTGGCCAGGCTCAATTGCTTGACGATCTCATGGCCAATGGCGCGCACGCGCTCGGCGCGGTCACCTTGCGTACCCAGCTTGCCGTGGTACACCACCTTGGCCAGGCCTCCGACACGCGACTCCAACGTCTTCTTGCGATCCTGATCGAAGAAGAACTTGGCGTCAGCCAGGCGCGGCCGTACCACGCGCTCGTTGCCGCCGATCACCGCGCTGGGGTCTTCTGGCTTGATGTTGCTGACGATCAGGAACTGGTTGGTCAGCTTGCCTTCCTTGCCAGGGGATGCATCCAGCAGCGGGAAGTACTTCTGGTTGGCCTTCATCGTGAGGATCAGGCACTCCTGAGGCACTTCCAGAAAAGCCTCATCGAACCGGCCGATCAACACATTCGGGCGCTCGACCA
>JACPOH010000267.1 GCA_016185075.1 Aquabacterium sp.
GCTGATGTGCTTCCGCTTCCTGCAAGTGGCCTGGAACTTTGCCCGCACAGGTGAATTGCCTCACCACGACCATGGCCACGTGGATGGCCTCGATGAAGAAGTGGCCAAGGCCTGAAGGAGCAGCACATGAACGGCATCATCATTTTTGGCGTGCTGCTGGCACTGATGCTCACGGGCATGCCCGTGTCCATCTCGCTGGGCCTCACGGTTCTGACCTTCATCTTCGGCTTCACGCATGTTCCGCTGGAATCCGTGGCGCTCAAGCTGTTCACCGGCATCGAGAAGTTCGAGATCATGGCGATCCCCTTCTTCATCCTGGCCGGCAACTTCCTGACGCACGGCGGCGTGGCCCGGCGCATGATCAACTTCGCCACCAGCATGGTGGGGCACTGGCATGGTGGCCTGGCATTGGCCGGTGTGCTGGCTTGCGCCTTGTTCGCGGCGGTGTCGGGCTCTTCGCCTGCCACGGTGGTGGCCATCGGCTCCATCCTGCTGCCGGCCATGACCAAGGCGGGCTTTCCCAACAAGTTTGGTGCGGGCGTCATCACCACCTCGGGCGCACTGGGCATCCTGATCCCGCCGTCCATCGTGATGGTGATGTATTCGGTATCCACCAATACCTCGGTGGGCGCGCTGTTCCTCGCAGGTGTCATCCCCGGCATCGTGCTGGCCTTGATGCTGGGCTTCACCACCTGGTGGCGCGCGCGCAAGTTCGGCTACCCGCGCCAGCCCAAGGCCACGTTCGCGCAACGCCTCAAGGCCTTGAAGGATTCCTTCTGGGGCCTGCTGCTGATCGTGGTGGTGATGGGCGGGATTTACACCGGCATCTTCACGCCCACCGAGGCTGCCGCCATGGCCGCGGTCTACGCTTTCATCATCGCCGTGTTCGTCTACAAGGACATGGGCCTGAAAGACGTGCCCCGCGTGTTGCTGAACTCGGCCAACATGAGCGCGATGCTGCTCTACATCATCACCAACGCAGTGCTGTTCAGTTTCGTGCTGGCCAACGAGAACATCCCGCAGCAGCTGGCGGACTGGCTGGTCGGCATGGGCCTGGGGCAGATCGCCTTCCTGCTGGTGGTCAACATCCTGCTGCTGGTGGCGGGTAACTTCATGGAGCCGTCGTCGATCGTGCTGATCATGGCGCCCATCCTGTTCCCTGTGGCAGTCAAGCTGGGCATCGACCCCATCCACTTCGGCATCCTGATCGTGGTCAACATGGAAGTCGGCATGTGCC
>JACPOH010000206.1 GCA_016185075.1 Aquabacterium sp.
AGAAGGTGCCGCCAGTCAGGTCGTCGAGACCCAGCTTGCCGTCTCGGGCCTTGGCACCGAACTCGGCGATCTTCTTTTCGATCTCGGCGAAGGTCATCTGGTCCGCATTGCGCAGCACCGGCACCACCAGGCCACGGGGCGAGCCCACGGCCACGCCGATGTCGAAGTAGCCGTGGTAGACGATGTCGTTGCCGTCCACCGAGGCATTGAGCACGGGGTACTTCTTCAAAGCGTGCACTGCGGCCTTGACGAAGAAGCTCATGAAGCCCAGCTTGACGCCGTGTTCCTTTTCGAACTTCTCCTGGAACTTCTTGCGGATCTCCATCACCGGCGCCATGTTCACTTCGTTGAACGTGGTCAGGATGGCGTTGGTGGCCTGCGATTGCAGCAGACGCTCCGCCACGCGGGCACGCAGGCGGCTCATGGGCACGCGCTGCTCGGGGCGCTCGCCCAGCGGGTTGGGCACACTGGGTGCCTGGACAGCGGGCAAGGCACTGGTGGGCACGCCCGTGGGGATGGCGGGCGCAGCAGGTGCGGCGGCGGGCTTGGCGGTACCACTGGCCAATGCCTGCAGCACGTCGCCCTTGGTCACGCGGCCGTCCTTGCCGGAGCCGGCCACCTGGCCGGTGCTCAAGCCATTGTCGGCCAGCAGCTTGGCGGCAGCGGGCATGGCCACATCGGCCTTGCTGCCTCCTGTGGCGGCGGCTGGTGCGGCTGCCACAGGTGCGGCGGCGGCAGCCGCGGGTGCAGCAGCGGGCGCCGCGACTGCGCCGGCAGAGGCTTCGGTATCGATCTGGGCGATGACCTGGTCCGACACCACGGTGCCGCCATCACCCACCACCAGAGCGGACAGTACGCCGGCAGCGGGCGCCGGCACTTCGAGCACGACCTTGTCGGTCTCGATCTCGATGAGGATTTCATCGGCCGCGACGGCGTCGCCGGGCTTTTTCTTCCACTGCAGCAGGGTGGCTTCGGCCACCGACTCGGACAACTGGGGAACCTTGACTTCAATGATTGCCATGATGTGTATCTCCTGTGGGCCTCGCGTTCGCGCTCACCGGCTGACCTGTTGGCGCCATGCGCTTTCAGGTAGCCACGATCGAGCGCCACGCAGCGGCGCCTGAACCTTTACTTGGTGAGAACGAAGCCCTTGAGCTTGGCGAAGGCCTGGTCCAGCAGTGCTTTTTGCTGTTCCTGGTGCAAGTGGGCATAACCCACCGCGGGCGAAGCCGATGCAGGGCGACCTGCATATCCCAGCTTCTGGCCGTCAGCCATGTTCTCGTGGATGTAGTGCTGCACGAAGAACCAGGCACCCTGGTTCTGGGGCTCGTCCTGGCACCACACCAGATCCGTGAGATTGGGATACTTCTTGATCTCGGCGGCGAAGGCTTTGTGCGGGAAGGGATACAGCTGCTCGACACGGATGATGGCCGTGTCGGTGGCCTTCTTCTCTGCGCGCTTCTTGACCAGGTCGTAGTAGACCTTGCCCGAGCAGCAGATCAGACGCTTGACCTTGCTGTTCTCAATGGTCTCATCCACCTCGCCGATCACCGTGCGGAATTCGCCGCGGGTGAACTCGGTCAAGGGCGAAGTCGCATCCTTGTTACGCAGCAGCGACTTCGGCGTCATGATGACCAGCGGCTTGCGGAACATGCGCACCATCTGGCGACGCAGCACATGGAAAATCTGGCTGGCCGAGGTCGGCTGCACGATCTGCATGTTGTTGTCAGCAGCCAGCTGCATGAAGCGCTCCAGGCGAGCCGAGCTGTGCTCGGGGCCCTGGCCTTCGTAGCCGTGCGGCAGCATCAGCGTCAGGCCGTTGGCGCGGCCCCACTTCACTTCGCCGGATGCAATGAACTGGTCGATCACCACCTGGGCGCCGTTGGCGAAGTCACCGAACTGCGCTTCCCAGATGACCAGGCTGTTGGGGTCAGAGCCGGCGTAACCGTACTCGAAGCCCAGCACGGCCTCTTCAGAGAGGATCGAGTCGATCACCACAAACGGTGCCTGGTTGTCACCGATGTGCTGCAGGGGCACGTACGTGCCGGTGTCCCACTTCTCGCGATTCTGGTCGTGCAGCACGGCGTGGCGGTGGGTGAAGGTGCCCCGGCCGCAGTCTTCACCGGACAGGCGCACTGGGTAGCCCGACGCGACCAGCGAGGCAAAGGCCATGTGCTCGCCCATGCCCCAGTCCACATTGATCTCACCGCGGCCCATGGCGGCGCGGTCGTCAATGACCTTCTGCACCAGGGGGTGGGGTTTGAAATCCTTGGGGATGGTGGTGATGCGTTCGGCGAGGCGGCGGAACTCGGCCAGTGGCAGCGCGGTGTCGGCGCTGTCTGTCCACTTCTTGCCCAGGTAGGGTGTCCAGTCGACCGCGTACTTGCTCTTGTAATTGGTCAGCACCGGGTCGACCGTGTGCTTGCCCGCCTCCATGGCCGCGCGGTACTCCTTGACCATGTCATCCGGCCCGGTCGGGGGCAAGGTGCCACCGCCCACCAGCTTGTCGCCGTACACCTTGCGGGTGCCAGGGTGCTGGCCGATCTTCTTGTACATCAGCGGCTGGGTCATGGCAGGCGTGTCCTGCTCGTTGTGGCCCAGCTTGCGGAAGCAGACGATGTCGACAACCACGTCCTTGTTGAACTGCTGACGGTAGTCCAGCGCCAGTTGCGTGCACAGCACGACCGCTTCCGGGTCGTCACCATTCACGTGCAGCACGGGGGCTTCGATCATCTTGACCACGTCCGAGCAGTACCGCGTCGAGCGGCTGTCGCGCGGGTCGGAGGTCGTGAAGCCGATCCCGGGTTGACGATTTCCAGGTGGGACGGGTTGAAGGACAAGGACAGGTGGACAGGGCCGCCAGGCGTGGTCACGTCACTGGAGAAGCCCTGGTGGTACTTCACGTCGCCCGATGGCAAGTTCTCGGGCGCCGTGTGCTCGAACTCGGAGAAGAGGTCTGCAGGTTGCTTGCCCAGTGTGTTGACCAGCACGTTCAGGCGGCCGCGGTGGGCCATGCCGATGACGATTTCCTGCACGCCCTTTTCACCGGCGCGCTGGATCAGCTCGTCCATGGCGGCGATGAAGCTTTCGCCACCTTCGAGCGAGAAGCGTTTCTGGCCGACGTACTTGGTGTGGAGGAAGCGCTCCAGGCCTTCAGCGGCCGTCAGGCGCTCCAGGATGTGCTTCTTCTTTTCGGCGGTGAAGGTGGGCTTGGAGCGGATGGACTCCAGCTTTTCCTGCCACCAGCGCTTTTCACCGGGATCGGTGATATGCATGTACTCGGCGCCGATGCTGCCGCAGTAGGTTTCACGCAGGGCCTGCACGATTTCGCGCAAGGTCATGTGCTCGGCCTTGGTGAAGTACGTGTTGGTGGCGCTGAACGTGATGTCCATGTCCGACTCGGTGAAGTCGTAGAAGGACGGTTCGAGTTCGGGGATCTTGAGGCGTTCCTGGCGCTTGAGGGGGTCGAGATCCGCCCAGCGGGAACCGAGGAAGCGATAGGCAGCAATCAAGGACTGAACGTGAACCTGCTTGCGCGCCACAGCCAGATCAGCCGAGCTGGTCTTGACCATGAAGGCATTGGCCTTGGCACGCTGGGCAAAGGATTCAACCACGGGCGCATGGGCCACATCGCGGTGATCGGTGCCATCTGAGGCCGGGACGTTCTGGAGGGCGTCGAAGTAGGCTCGCCAGTTGTCTGGGACGGAACCGGGATTGTCGAGGTACGCCTCGTACAACTCTTCAACGTAAGGGGCATTGCCCCCGAACAGGTACGAGTTCGACCTGAACTGCTGCATCATTTCGCTCACCTCGCTCCAGGGTCTGCCTGGACATTGGCTGGTTGAAAAACCTTCCGCGACACGGCTTGACCGGTTGGCGGATTGCGACCCGCCTTGCTGACTGCTTGGAAAACAAAATCCAGCAAGGGCGACGGGAAGGGCCGTAAAGAACCGAAGACAAATGTACCACCGAAGTGGTGGCTCGCCACGAATAAACACGGAAGGCACAAAAAGACCTCCGGTATTTGGCGCGGCGCAACAAAATCCGATCCAAGAAAAAACCGGGCACAGGGCCCGGTTTTATGTTTTGCGCTGCTGCAAGCGCGGCAAGAACAGGTGATCAGCCAAAGTTCTTGACGGCAAAGTCCCAGTTCACCAGGCTGTTGAGGAAGGTCTCGACGAACTTGGGGCGGGCATTGCGGTAGTCGATGTAGTAGGCGTGCTCCCACACGTCGATGGTCAGCAGCGCGGTGTCGCCGGTGGTCAGCGGCGTGCCGGCGGGGCCCATGTTGACGATGTCGACGGAGCCGTCCGCCTTCTTGACCAGGAAGGTCCAGCCCGAACCGAAGTTGCCCACGGCCGACTTGGTGAAGGCTTCCTTGAAGGCATCGTAGCTGCCGAACTTGGCGTTGATGGCGTCAGCCAGCTTGCCAGTGGGCGCACCGCCGCCTTGAGGCTTCATGCAGTTCCAGAAGAAGGTGTGGTTCCAGATCTGGGCGGCGTTGTTGTAGATGCCACCGCTGGACTTCTTCACGATGTCTTCCAGCGACAGGTTTTCGAACTCGGTGCCGGGGATCAGGTTGTTCAGGTTGGTGACGTAAGCCTGATGGTGCTTGCCGTAGTGGTATTCGAAGGTTTCCTTCGACAGATGGGGGGCCAGTGCGTCTTGCGCATAAGGCAGAGGAGGAAGCGTGTGTGCCATGGTGCTTGTTCCTGATGAGTGTGAAGAAAATCGACGCGCGATTGTAGGCATGCCAGGCCGGCGCTTGCGAGCCTGGGGGCTTTAGCGATCGCCCTGGTTGGTGAAAGGGCCAGGATCCCGCTGCGCGGGCGGCTCCATCGTGACCTCGGTGATGTTCATGCGCAACAAACCGTCAGCCAGCACGCCTGCGACCTGGCCGCCAACGTGCGCCTGACACGCACGGGTGATGGGCAGCCCGGCCTCATCCGTGAGCCAGGCGAAGCCGCGCTCCAGCACGTTGTGCGGGTTGAGCGCAGACAAGCGCCCTCCCCATGCTGCCAGCCGGTGGGCCTCATGGCTTTGTTGGACGGCCGCTGCGCGCGACAGGCGCTCCTGCAGCCCCGGCAGCTGCTGGCGGGCGCGCCCCACACGGGCCTGACAGGCGGCCAGCATACGGTGCTCCAGCAGGCTCAATTGCTGCCCATGCCTGCTCAGCAACTGGGCTGGGCGAGCCATGCGCACCGTTGCCTGGTCGAGTCGCTGTGCCAGGCCATCCAGGCGCTGATGCACGCGGTGCGCCATGTGTCTGGCCAGCGCATCAAGCTGCACCCACGACGTATCACGGTCTTGGGCGACCAGCTCCGCTGCAGCCGTGGGAGTCGGCGCACGCAGGTCTGCCGCGAATTCAGCGAGCGTGAAGTCGGTCTCGTGCCCGACCCCGCAGATCACGGGGATGGGAGATGCCGCAACCGCGCGCACCACACGCTCATCGTTGAAGGACCACAAATCCTCCAGCGACCCGCCGCCGCGGCACAGAATGACGGCGTCCATCGCCAGCCCCTGCCGGTGAGCCAGCACCACCTCGCCGATGGCCTTGACGATCTGGGCGGGCGCTTCAGCCCCCTGGACGGCACAGGGTGACAGCACGACCTCCACGTTCGGGCTGCGCCTGCGCATCGTGGTCAGCACGTCGCGAAGGGCGGCCGCTGCCGTGGAAGTCACCACGGCGACGCGAGACGGATACCGTGGAATGGCCTGTTTGCGCGCCGGATCGAACAACCCTTCGGCCTCGAGGCGAGCCTTCCGCCGCAAAAACTGCTCGAAGAGTGCCCCCGCACCCGCGCGTTGCAAGCCCTCGACCACCAGTTGCAGCTCGCCTCGCGCTTCGTAGACGGCCAGGTTGCCGCGCGCCTCCACCAGCATGCCTTCGCCCGGCGAGAAGTCCACCTGAGACAGCGCCCGGCGGAACATGGCACAGCGCAAGGTGGCGTTGTCATGCTCGTCCTTGAGCGTGAAGTAGCCGTGGCCGCTGGCCGCACGGGTAAACCCGCTGATTTCACCCTTGACCACGCACGAAGAAAAGCGCGCTGCCAGCGTGTCACTCACGGCCTGGACCAGGGCGGCCACGCCCCACACGCGGGCATGACCTTGAGGACGCTCAGGCAGCCAGGTGCTCATGCACCACCCACTGCAACATCAACCCGCGCACGTGAATCAGGGCCTGCCCTCATGCCTTGAGCGTCGGCTTGGCAAACGGCGCCAAGCGAGCTGGAGAAGCGGACAAGTCCACACCCCCGCGCACCTTGCGCCGAGGGGCGCAAACGCCTGTCACGGGCCCTTAATATTGTGCTAAGCATATGATTTAAATGAAGTTTTCAGTGCTTAAAAATGAGGCAATCTGTTGATTGCGCTTGATTTTCGCGGGCTTGAGCGCGATCCGCGCACTTTACCCACAAAGTTATCCACAGCTTCGGTGGATGATTTTGCCGCGCTGCAGCACCGCCCCCTGCGTGCTGGGGAGAACACCATTCGGGGTAAGTCCCGAGCCCCCGCTGCGCGCCCCCACGATGCGGAAGCGTCTGAATTCAGCCCCATAATCAAGGGCTTATTTCGCACCCCGCCTGGGCCGCTGCCATGACGGCGCCCGGTGCCCTGCCCCTCGGGAGTCCTCTGTTGCTGTCGATCCTTCAAGCCGCTGGCTGGCCCATCATTCCCCTTGTGCTGTGCTCGATTGTGGCCTTGGCGCTCATCATTGAGCGATTCCTGAGCCTGCGTGAAGCCCGTGTGGCACCGAACCGCCTGGTCGACGAGGTGATTTCGGTCACGCGCTCGGGCCTGCCCTCTGCCGATACCGTCAACAAGCTGGCGGAGAACTCCGTCCTGGGTCTGCTGCTGGCGCAAGGTTTGCGGGCAGCGCTGGCAGAGCCGCGCATCAACGACGCCAACCTGCGTGCGGCCTTCGAATCTGCCGGGCGCGATGCCGTACACCAGATGGAGCGCAACCTCAACGCCCTGGGCACCATCGCCAGCGCGGCGCCGCTCCTGGGCTTGCTGGGCACCGTGATCGGCATGATCGAAATTTTCGGTGCCTCGGGCGCGGCCACCGGCTCGGCCGGCGCCAACCCCATGGAGCTGGCTCATGGTATCTCCGTGGCCTTGTACAACACGGCTTTCGGCCTGATAGTGGCCATTCCGTCCTTGATGTTCTATCGCCACTTCAGGGCCCGCATTGACGCCTACACCGTGGCCATGGAGCAGGCCGCCGAACGCATGGTGCCGCACCTGCTGCGCCTGACCTCCGGTCGCCGCTGAGCGCCAGGGGCCTGCCTTATGTCGATGAACTTTCGCAAGCACCACCTGCGCGAAGAAGAGCCTGAGATCAACCTCATTCCCTTCATTGACGTGCTGCTGGTCATCCTCATCTTCCTGATGCTGACGACCACCTACGCCAAGCTCACGGAACTCAAGATCAACCTGCCGACAGCCAACGCGCAAGCCGCCAAACCGCGCCCTCACGAGTTGCTGGTCGTGGTCACGGCCGATGGACGCTACACCGTCAACCAGCGTCTGGTCGAAGGCCGCAGCGTGGACGTGCTGGCTGCAGGTCTGGCTGCGGCGGCTGGCGGTGTCAAGGACGCGGTCGTGGTGGTCTCGGCCGACGCGTCGGCTACCCACCAGAGCGTGATCAACGTGATGGATGCGGCGCGGCGCGCGGGTCTCAGCCAGCTCACCTTTGCAACGCAAGGCCAGACAGAGCCTGCAGCGGCAGCCGGCGCGCAACCTTGATACAGCCGCGTTGGGCGTATCCTGAAAGCCCCCAGGCAGCTTGCTGACACAGATTGCATGAGCCCACTCGAAGCGCGACTCAACCAGGCCTGGCTTCGCAGGGGGCCGCTGGCCGTGTCACTGTGGCCTCTGGCTTGGCTGATGGGCAGCCTGGTGGCGCTGCGCCGACTGGCATACCGCAAGGCTTGGCTGCAGACCTGCAAGATGCCTGTGCCCGTGCTGGTGGTGGGCAACCGCATCGTAGGGGGGGCAGGTAAAACGCCCACCACCATCGCCTTGCTGGAGCACCTCAAGGCGCAAGGTTGGCGCCCGGGTGTCCTGACCCGGGGGTACAAAGCGGACTTGCCCAACCCCGGACAAGGCCTGTTGATCGATGCCGAGTCGGCAAAGGGCTTGACGGCCAGTCGCACCGGCGATGAACCCCTGTTGATCTGGCGACGCACGGGCGTGCCCATCATGGTCAACCGGGACCGTTCCGCGGCGGGGCTGGCCTTGTTGCAGGCCCACCCCGAGGTCAACATCCTGGTCTGCGATGACGGCCTGCAGCACCTGCGTCTGCAGCGTGACATCGAAGTGATCGTGTTTGATGGCAGAGGTGCGGGCAACGGCTGGCTGCTGCCCGCAGGCCCCTTGCGTGAACCGATCAACGCACCGCCAACGCCCGGCCTGTGCGCGCCACCCCTGGTGCTGTACAACGCGCCGCAAAGCAGCACAGCCCTGCCCGGCCACCTGGCCAGCAGTGGGATGGCGCCGCTGCGTACGCTGGCGGACTGGTGGCGTGGTCACGCATCGCGCGTCGAACCACCTGGCCTCTCCACTCAGGCGCATGGCGTCTGGGCCATGGCCGGCATCGCGCACCCGCAGCGCTTCTTCGATGCCTTGCACGCCATGGGCTTGGCATTCACACCGCTGGCCTTGCCGGATCATGCGGACTTGACGCAACTGCCCTGGCCTGCAAGCGCCAGCGACGTGATCGTGACCGAAAAAGAC
>JACPOH010000207.1 GCA_016185075.1 Aquabacterium sp.
AGGGCAGCACGATGTTGAAGTTGTGCGTGTGCATGAGGTCGCGCCGATGATGCAGGCGGTGCAGCTGACGCATCTCGCACAACCAGGGCAGCTTGCTCAACCAATGCCCGTCAGGCAGATGGTGGCAGGTGTGGAAGAACTCGTAGAGCAGGTAGCCCATGGTGGCGTGCGCCCCGAAGATCCAGGCTGTGTTGGCATCGACCAGCGCACTGATGATCCAGACTGAAGGTGCGACGAAGGCCGCCAGGTACACCACGATCAGCCAGGGCGGAAACAGGATCACGCGCCAGTCCAGCCAGCTGTCGTAGCTCATCTCGCGCTCGCTGAAGAAACTGTGATGGTCGCCCGTGTGCCGCGCATAGAACAGCGCGGCCCAGCTGCGTTTGTGGTGGCCCAGTTCCCGGTGCACGAGGTAAACGGCCACATTGAACACCAGCAGGCCCAAAGGCGCAGCCAGCCATTGCCACCACAAGGCTAGCCTGACCTGACTCAAGAGCGCGCCATACGCCGCCAGGCCAAGCCCGAATACGAACAAGCCATGCAGCCAGGCGCTGTAGTGCGGGCTCACCTGGGCGCGGTAGCGCTGGCGAAAGGCCTGGACGGCATCAGGTGTCATGGAGCGGGGTTCTGCTTGGCTTTGTTTTCAGGCAGCGGCGCAGCAGTCCACCCGCCACCGATGGCTTTGTAGAGTAGCACGGTGGTCAGTGCGCGTGCGGTCTGGGCCTGGATCAGATCGTCCTCTCGCTGCAGCGCGCCCAACTGGGCTTCCAGGACAGGTTGCAGCAAGCCGGTGCCTTCGTTGAACAGCTTCTCGGCGTGCACGGCACCGTCGGCCGATGTGCGCCAGGCGGTCGTCAACTGTTGTGCGCGCTGATCCAGCGCACGGCGAGCGCTGTACGCGTTCTCGACATCTTCGAGCGCACCCATCACGGCCTGTTCGTACTGCGCGGCAGCGGCCTCCAGCCTGGCATCGCTGGCATTGATGTTGGCCTGGATGCGTCCCCCTGCAAAGATGGGCAGTTTCACCCCCGCACCCCATGCGGTGAAGCTGGACGACACGGAAGGCAGGTTGCCGATTTCGAGGTGGCCGTCATTGGACAGGAAGCCGAGGTAGAACTTGGGCAACACCTCAGCCTTGGCGCTGCCCAGGCGGGCGGCCATCGCGCGGACCACGTTGGCGCTGCCTCGGACATCGGGGCGGCGCTCCAGCACGTCGGATGGCAGGACGCCGGGGAGTTTGTCGGGGATGACGCTCGCGTCGGCGGGGGCGCTGGTGGTGGGCCGGGGCAGGGCCTTGAGCGTTTCTGGCACCTGCCCGGTGAGCACGGCCAGCCGACGCAGACGGGCGCCCAGGAGGCTTTCAAGTGGCGCCTGCATGGCACTCAGCGCTTCGACGGCTGCCTTGCTGCGGTCGACGTCGTAGCGGTTCGCCTGGCCCGCGTCAAAGCGCCCTTGCGCATAGCGCTGCAGGCGTTGCGCCGTGGTGATGCTGCGCGCCAGCACATCCATGCGGCGCTCCAGGCTGCGCGCTTCGATGTAGTTGCTCGCAATGTCGCCCACCACCATCATCTGGGCACCATGCAGCTTCTCTTCATACGCCAGGGCGGCCTGGCGTGCGGCCTCCGCATCGCTGCGGCGCGAGCCGAAGATGTCGACTTCCCATGCGGCCGCGAAGCCGCTGCCGTTGAACGAGCTGATCGGCACATTGACGGGTGGCAGGTTGACAGGGACGGGCAGCGGCACCGTCGGTGGGCTGACCTCGTCGAACTTTTGTCGGCCGGTGGCGCCGTACGCCATCAAGGTGGGGTAGAGCGCAGACTCGGCTGTGGTGACCACCGTGCGCGCCTCACGCACCCGGGCAATGGCCGCACGGATGTCCGGGTTGGCACTCAGGCCCTGATCGATCAACTGGATCAAGGTCGGATCAGGAATGGTGTGCCACCAGCTTGCGATGTCGCCGTTGGGGGCGGCCTCAGGGCTGGAGGCCGAGGGCGCGTGGTCGAAGGCCTTGGGGGTGGTCACGTCGGCGGGCATGTCCACCTTGATGGTGGTGCAAGCACCGAGCGCCAGACACAAGATGGCCGCGAGGCCGCGTGTGCAAAAAGCCGGTGTGGGAATCATGAGTGGCTCACGAGGCATGCGGTTCATTGGAGATGCGCGACAGGCTCAAGTCGATCTTGCGCTGCAGACAGCAGCACCGCCAAAGCGGTCGAGGCCACACGGGTTCGAGGTTTGTCGGCCTTGTCGATCAGGATGACCGGCACCGGGCTGCCGAGCACGATGCTGGCCACGTCGGCGTCGGCCAGAAAGCTCAGCTGCTTGATCAGCATGTCACCGGTTTCCAGGTTGGGCACCAGCAGCACATTGGCCTGGCCCGCGACGGCGGAATCCGGGTTCTTTCTTCTGGCGACGTCGGGGTTGATGGCGGCGTCGAATGACAGCGGGCCATCTACCAGCCCGCCTGCTATTTGATGACGCTCGGCCATCTTGCACAGGGCTGCAGCGTCCATGGAAGAGGACAGCGCGCTGGTGACGGCATCGGCGGCAGACAGGATGGCGACTCGCGGCTCGTCGAAGCCCAGCACGCGGGCCAGGTCGATGGCGTTTTGCACGATGTCGCGCTTGGTCTCCAGCGTTGGCTGGACGTGGATGGCCGCGTCGGTCACGATGAAGGGGCGCGGGTAATCCGGCACGTCGGCCACATAGGCGTGCGTGAGCGCCCGATGCTGCAACAGGCCACCCTCGCGGCTGGTGATGGTCTGCAGCAAGGCCTCACGGCCGATGTCGCCTTGCATGATCGCGGCGACATCGCCTTCGCGCGCCAAGGACACAGCCTGCCACAGGGCCGACGTTGGCGAGCTGGCGTCCTCCCACTCGCAGCCAGACAGATCCAGGCCGTGTGCCTGCGCGAGGGTTTCCAGTCGTGCTCGGGGGCCGATCAGCAGCGGTTGGATGAGGCCGCATCGGGCGGCGTCGAGTGCGACCATGAGGCTGTCGACCGAGTCCGGGTAGACAATGGCGCAACGGATGCGCGCCATGGACTGGGTCATCGCCATCAATTGGGCAAAACGTTCGTGCCGATGCAGGTGCAGCTCAGGCAGGGGTTGGGCTTCGCGTTGTACTTTTACTGAAGGCGCCATGACTTCGGCTTCGCCGGTGATGACGGGCTTGCCTTGCTGATTGCTGCAGAGACAGTCGAGCAGCACCATGTTCTTGTCCCGCTTTTCCTTGACGGTGACGGTCACGGTGATGACATCACCCAGGCCCACCGGCCGCACGAATCGCAACTGTTGGCCGACGTAGATGGTGCCGGGTCCCGGCAGCTTGGTGCCCAGTACCGTCGAGATCAAGGTGCCGCCCCACATGCCGTGCGCGATGACCTTGTGAAAGGGCGTGTCACGCGCATAGGCTTCATCCAGGTGAGCCGGGTTGACATCACCGCTGAGAATGGCGAACAGTTCAATGTCGTCCTTGGTCAGCACGCGCGTGAGGCTGGCACTGTCGCCAACCTGAAGCTCGTCATAACAACGGTTTTCAAGCAGAACGGGGGTGTCAACCGTGGAGCTCATGGCCGGGCTCATTGTTCATGCACATATTCGCCAGGCGCGTCGGCCAGCTTTTTCTTGTGGCCAGGCAGACCCATGTTTGGTGGTGCAATCAGCCCGCTGGAGTGGCCAACCAGCCAGTTCTCCCACGCCGGCCACCACGAGCCTTCCTGATGGGGTACTTCGGCTTGCCAGCGCTCGGGGGAGATGTAGCGCTCTTCAGGGGCACGGTGGCGCATCTGGAAGTGGCGATTGGGGTGCCCCGGCTCGCTGACGATGCCGGCGTTGTGGCCACCGCTGGTGAGCACGAAGGTGATGTCCAGTGGCAGCAGGTGCAACTTGTACACCGACCTCCAGGGCGCGACGTGGTCGCTCACGGTGCCTACCGCGAAACAAGGGATGCGGATGTCGGTGAACCAGATGGGCGCGCCATTGACTTCGTATCGACCCGTCGCCAGGTCGTTGTGCAGGAAAAGTTTGTGCAGGTATTCGGAGTGCATGCGCGCAGGCATGCGCGTGGCGTCAGCGTTCCAGGCCATCAGGTCATTGGGTTTCTCGCGCTCGCCCAGCATGTACTCCTTGAGAATGCGTGACCAGATCAGGTCGCTTGTGTGAAGCAGCTTGAAGGCTCCGGCCATTTGCGAGCCCTGCAGCACACCCTGCTCTGACATCATGGCCTCCAGCAGGTTGACCTGGCTGTGGTTGATGAACAGCAGCAGCTCACCCGCTTCGGTGAAGTCGC
>JACPOH010000208.1:0-4447 GCA_016185075.1 Aquabacterium sp.
AGCCTGGCGGTTCACACGTTCGTGCAGGCGCGCGAGCACGCTGGGCGCCACAAACTTGGACACATCGCCGCCGAGCATGGCGATCTCACGCACGAAGGTACCTGACACAAACTGGTACTGATCCGACGGGGTCAGGAACACCGTTTCGACATCGGGCATCAGCTGTCGGTTCATGCCCGCCATCTGAAATTCATATTCAAAGTCGCTCACGGCGCGCAAGCCTCGCACCACCACCCTGCCGCCATGATTCACCACGAAGTCTCTCAGCAGCCCGGAGAAGGCGATGACCTCGACGTTGGGATAGTCTTTTGCCAGCTCCTTGGCCATCGCCAGACGCTCGTCAACCGAGAACATCGTGCGTTTGTGGTGGCCTGCGGCCACCGCCAGGATCAGGCGGCCAAACAGCTGGCTGGCACGACGCATCAGGTCGGCATGGCCCAGCGTCATGGGGTCGAAGGTACCGGGATAGACGGCAGTGAGCTTGGATGAAGTCAAACGGGGCTCCGATGGTGAAGGCGCCGAACGCCCACAGATGAACGGGCGACACAGCTGCAGTGTAAGGCGCAGGTTGCTTGGTCAGTTCAGGCCACCGAAGCAGCCACGCGTCGAAAGAGGTGAAAGTGCACTGAGCCCGCCTGGCCTTGCCGATGCAGCGCCAGTCGAGCGATCGAGTGGGCATGCTGCTCGGCTTCGGGCAGCGTCTGGAGCGACGTGGGCGATTCAAGGTAAATCCAGCCACCCTCGGGTACACCATGAAGCGCCGCTTCCAAAGCTGGCCAGAACAGGTCCTCGTCGAAAGGCGGGTCCAGAAAGATCAGATCAAAGCGCCCCTCCTGAGCGGGCTGCCGCAGCCAGCTGATGGCCTCGGCCTGCATCACGCGCACCTGCGTCGCCTTGAGCCTGGCCTGCACCGCTTGCAGATTGCGCACGAGCTGGGGTTCGCGTTCCAGCAACAGCACCTCCTGGGCACCACGCGATGCAGCCTCGAAACCCAGGGCGCCGCTGCCAGCGAAGGCGTCCAGCACGCGCCAGCCGGACAGATCTTGCCCAAGCCAGTTGAACAAGGTTTCACGAACGCGGCTGGGCGTAGGCCGCAGTCCCGCCGATACCGGCACAGGCAGGACGGAGCGCTTCCATTGCCCGCCGATGATGCGCACCTCCTGCGCGGCGGTCCGGGCCACGTTCTGTGCCGCCTTGGTCTGCGCGCCCCAGGTCGGCTTGGGTTGGGTGTGGCGTGTTGCGCTCATGTCTTTCGGTCTTGCTTTGCCGCGTATTGTAAAAACCCATGGCTCTTACAATGCGCTCATGTTCAGTTTCATCAAGAAAAAGCTGGGATGGGGTGCGGCCCAACCAGAGTCCTCGCCTGTCGAGCAGCCGGCACCGGCCGTTGCAGCCAAAACCGTGGCTGCCCCGCCCGCCACGCCCGCTTCTGCACAGCCCCAGGCCTCACCCGCAACACACCCGGACGCGCCTCAGGCACCAAGCTCACCTGCGCCCGAGCGCCGCTCCTGGCTGGACAAGCTGCGCGCGGGCCTGCGCAAGACAGGCTCCAGCATCGCCCAGGTCTTCACCGGCACACAGATTGACGATGCCCTGTATGAGGAGCTCGAATCTGCGCTGCTCATGGCCGACGCCGGTGTGGCGGCCACCGAGCATTTGCTCGCCGACCTCAAGCGCCGCGTCAAGGAAACCAAGGCCACCGATCCATCCCAGGTGAAGAGCCTGCTGATCGACGCGATCACCGAGCTGCTTGAACCTCTGGAAAAGTCACTGGTGGTGGGCCTGCACACGCCAACCGTGATCATGGTGGCGGGCGTCAACGGCGCGGGCAAGACCACCTCGATCGGCAAGCTGACCCGCCACCTCTCGGACGCGGGGCAAAAGGTGCTCCTGGCCGCCGCCGACACCTTCCGTGCCGCCGCCCGCGAGCAGTTGCTGGTGTGGGCGGATCGCAATCATGTGGAGATCGTGAGCCAGGAAGGTGGCGATCCGGCAGCCGTCACCTTCGACGCTGTTCAAGCCGGTCGTTCGCGCGGCTGCGATGTGGTGATTGCCGACACAGCAGGCCGCCTGGCCACGCAATTGCACCTGATGGAAGAACTCCGCAAGGTCAAGCGCGTGATCGGCAAGGCCATGGAGAGCGCACCACACGAGGTCCTGCTGGTGGTCGATGGCAACACGGGGCAGAACGCGCTGTCGCAGGTCAAGGCTTTTGACGAGGCGCTGGGCCTGACGGGGCTGATCGTCACCAAGCTGGATGGCACGGCCAAGGGTGGCGTGCTGGCCGCGATTGCGCTGTGGTCACGCCAGCGCCACAGCGCCGTGCCCGTCTACTTCATTGGTGTGGGCGAAAAACTGGAAGACCTCCAGACCTTCAGCGCCCGCGAATTTGCCCAGGCCTTGCTGGCCTGAGCCATCCCGCGGCGCCCCCCCCCTCCCGCAGCGACCTCTTCAGCACGCGCTGGCCGTCAGTGGTGCCGTGCGGTGGTGGCCGCCGGCGCCTCAAGCGGCATGGCGGCAGAATCCAGATCATCGAACCAGGTCGAGGGCGGCGGCTCCTTGCGCTCGTTCTCGGGCGTGTCATCGGCGTAAGCCCATTCATCCAATGCCACGTCGACCGTCTCGTTGACGCTCATGCCGTTCATGGCACCAACCGGGCTCTGCATGGATGCCACCACGGCAGCCGCCTCGGCGTCGCGCCTGGCAACAGTGACATCCTGATAGCCGGAACGACCCGATGTCGAGAGGGCTGCACCCAGGATCGCCTCACGGGCGACAGCCGGCCCAGGCAAAGCACCTTCCAGCCAGACATGAACGGGAATGCGCGCCGCCTGCAGCACGCGGTCCATGCGGGCGTGGCGACGCTGGCTGCGTTCCTTTTCTCGTGACATCGGCTGGCGGATCTCGACCACGGCGATCACCTGCGAGGCCATGTCGCACACGACCAGATCCGCGCACAGCGAACCGACACGGCGCAGCCATTCACTGTAGGAATTCTTGGTCGGCACCTTGATGAAGCGAGCCACCGGCACCTGCGCGAGGATCACGTGGTCGGGCAAAGCCTTGCGCAAGACGTGATAGGCCTCACGCTCGCTTGCCGTGAGCACACGCGTGGCCATGGGTTCCCAGTCCACGAGCGTGTCCAGGTTGTCCTGCATGCTGGGACGTGTCTTGCGGCCAAACCTCGCCTTGCCGTGCTGTCGGGACTTCGAGCGCGGCGCATCGCCCCGCGACCGCCCGGACGCAGCCTCGTGATGCCTGCTGTACCACCAGGCGCCCGCGATGCCTGCAGAACCCAGAATGCTGGCGACCAATACTGGCCAAGTTGATACCATGTCCATCATATTTCAGGCCTTCCTGCCCACGCTCACGACGGGCAAACCACACCCGTACTCATCGGGCTCTTCGGCTACCAGGTGGATCGACTGAAGGCCCCGGTTGCACACGCAACACAAGTCACACACGCTAACAGGCCACCGCCACGAGGGTCAACCGGGTTAACAGGCAAGGTCGAAACAAGGCGTTTCAACGCCCCATGCCGGGCAGGCCCTTCATGCCACCCATGCGTTTCATCATCTTGAAGAGGCCTCCACCCTTCATCTTCTTCATCATGGTCTGCATCTGCTCGAACTGATTCAGCAGACGATTGACATCCTGGATCTGCACGCCAGCACCCTGCGCGATGCGGCGTTTGCGACTGGCCTTGGTCTTGCCGTCCATCAACAAGGCAGGCTGGCGACGCTCCTTGGCCGACATCGACCGGATGATGCCCTCCATGCGGCGCATGTCACGCTCGGCCTTGTCCATATCGGCCTGGCCCGCCTTGGAGGCCAGCTCGGTCGGCAGCTTGTCGATCAGGCCGGACAGCCCACCCATCTTCTTCATCTGGCTGATCTGGGCGAGGAAGTCCTCGAAGTCGAAATCGACACCCGCCTTGACCTTGTCGGCCAGCTTCTGCGCGGCCGCGATGTCAACACCCTTGGTGACCTCTTCGACCAGGGCCACGATGTCGCCCATGCCCAGCACGCGGCCAGCGTGGCGGTCAGCGTCGAACACTTCCAGACCATCGATCTTTTCGGAGACGCCGGCAAACTTGATGGGCACGCCCGTGATCTGGCGCACGGACAGCGCCGCACCACCGCGCGAATCGCCATCGAGCTTGGTCAGCACCACACCGGTCAAAGGCAGGGCATCCTTGAACGCCTTGGCGGTGTTCACCGCGTCCTGGCCTTGCATGGCGTCCACCACAAAGAGCGTTTCGACCGGGTTGAGCAAGGCGTGCAGATCCTTGATCTCGGCCATCAGCACCTCGTCGATCGCCAGGCGACCGGCCGTGTCGAACAGCAGCACATCGAAGTAGTGACGCTTGGCGTAATCGATCGCGGCCAGGGCGATGTCCCGCGGCTTCTGGCTGGGGTCGGAGGGGAACCACTCGGCACCGGCCTGC
>JACPOH010000208.1:4452-7552 GCA_016185075.1 Aquabacterium sp.
GCCTGCGCCGTGACGGTCTTGAGCTGTTCGATGGCGGCCGGGCGGTACACGTCAGCCGAGACCGTCAGCACTTTCTTCTTGCGCTTTTCGATCAGGTGCTTGGCCAGTTTGGCGGTCGTCGTGGTTTTACCCGCACCTTGCAGACCGGCCATCAGGATGATCGCGGGCGGCTGGGTGGCCAGGTTGATGTCAGAGACGCCCTCGCCCATCGTGGCGGCCATCTCCTTCTGGACGATGCTGACCAGCACTTGCCCGGGCGTCAGCGAGGACACCACCTCGTGGCCCAGGGCCTTTTCCTTGACGCGGGCGATGAAGTCCTTGACGACCGGCAAGGCCACGTCGGCCTCCAGCAGCGCCATGCGGACCTCTCGCAACATGTCCTGCACGTTGGATTCGGTGATGCGGGACTGGCCGCGCATGGTTTTAACCAGGCGACTCAGTCGTTCAGTGAGGTTGGATGCCATGAAATAGCTGCTTGTGCTCTTAAACTCGTCACATGATTTTATCGCCCGCCTCGTTCACGTCGTTCACCTCATGGCCCAGCGGTCTCGCGGTGCTGGCTTATGTGGTGGCCAGCGCCTGGCCTGCGCCCCCCTCCGGCGAGGATAAAAACCAGGCCCGCCCCGTGTGGGCGGCCTTGTGCCTGGGCTGGCTGGCACAGGCGCTGGCCATCGTGCTGGACACGGTGGCGTTCGACGGCCCCACGCTGCATGCGCGCTTCGGCTTCGCACCAGCCCTGTCTGTGACCACCTGGCTGGTGCTCGCAGTCTATGCCATCGAGAACCGCCGGCTGGGTCTGCCGAGTGTGCGGCGAGCCCTGGCGCTGCTGGCGGCCCTGACGGTGATCCTGGCCTGGCTGTTTCCCGGGCAGGCTCATCCGCAAAACGTGCCACCGCTGGCCCCCTTGCATTGGCTGACCGGCTTTGCGTCTTACGGCTTGATCGGGGCGGCCCTGTTGCATGCGGCGCTGCTGCGTCACGCTGAAAAACAGTTGCGCGCCAAGCCCGTGTCGGGGCAGATCCCACGCCAGAACCTGGCCGGGCAGGCCTTGGGGATGCCCTTGCTGCGACTGGAATCCCTGACATTGCGTTTTGTCGGTGCGGGTTTCGTGATGCTCAGCCTCACCTTGTTGCTCGGCGCCCTGTTTGCCACACCCTGGCGCTGGGATCACAAGACCATCTTTTCCGTCCTGTCGTGGCTTGTTTTTGCCGTGCTGCTGATCGGCCGAGCGCGTTTTGGCTGGCGTGGCCGTCAGGCCGTACGATGGTTGGTCGCTGGCTCCGCTTTGCTCCTGCTGGCCTATGTCGGCTCACGTTTCGTGCTGGAAGTGCTCCTGCATCGCAGCACCACCTGACCAGCCTACGACCCGCATGTTCAAGTACCTCCTGATTGCCCTCGTTGTCATCTGGCTGTTTTACTCGCCTGCGCTGCGAGGCAAGCGCGCGGGTGGCAAGCCTTCAGCCAAGGCCGACACGCCAAAGGCAGAGACCATGGTGCAATGCGCCCATTGCGGCGTCCACCTGCCCGAGGGCGAAGCCAGCACAGACGAGATGGGGCTGCGTTACTGCAGCGCGTCTCACCGGCAGGCCGGCCCACGGAACCTGTGAGCACGCGCCCCATGTCGTCCCAACGAGACTCGCATGCCTCCTGGTTCGGCGCCACCGCTCAGGCCGGCACCACCGCCTGGGCGGATGCAAGCGCCACCGAGGCGGCCTTCGCCGAGAGCACACAGCTGGATCCATCTCAAACGGTCGCTGCAGGCAAGGTGCCCCCATCCGTCGCAGAGCCTGCTCCCTCGGACGCGGGTCGACCATCCTTCCACCGCATTTACAGGGCGTTTCTGACAGCCCGATTCGCGCTGGCCATCGTGCTGCTTGGCCTGGTGATGGGCTACTGGCTTCTGGGGACACGCCCACCCACGTGGACCATGGTGTCCACGCTGGGTTACGCACTCGCCACCCTGTCGTTGCTGATGTGGCCAAGTCGCACCGAGCGGCCCCGCCCTGACCTGCAATCGCTCACACCGCGCGAAGCCATTTTCAGTGTCGGGGTTGACCTGGGATTTTTCGCTGCCATGCACTACCTCAGCGGCAGCACCCTGAACTCGCAGGCCCTGCTGGTGTTGCCCGTCCTCATGGCCGCGGTGCTCATGCCACGCATTCTGGCGCTGGGTGTCGCCGCCGCCGCCACGCTCAACCTGCTCGGTGCGGCGCTGCTGCAGGGGGAAGGCAATGCCCACATCACCTCTTTGCTGACCCAGGCCGGATTGACCGGTTTCGGTCTGTTTGCGATCGCCGCCCTGGCCAGCGAGCTGTCCGCACGCCTTGCCAAGGAAGAACGCAGCGCCCGGGGCAGCCTGGAGCTTGCACGCCAGCAAGCCCAACTCAACCGCCTGGTCCAACCCCTCTGCGCGGCGCCTGCTGGCGGCACAAGGCCTGCTACCGCCGGCGCCTTTCCAGTTGCGAGGCGTGCCATCCTGGGCTGGCCTGATCAAGGCCGTTGAGACGGCGCAGGGCAACCCACAACGCGCGGAAGAAGGCCAGGAAGTCAAACTCCAGTTCGATGACCAGACCCAACGTGAATTGCGCTTGCGGGTGCGCTTTACCAAAGGCAAAGGCGGGCGCACCTCGGAAGACATGTGTGTGATGCTGCTGGAAGACCTTCGCGCCGTGCGTGCGCGGCAACGTCAGGACAAACTCGCCGCCATGGGGCGCATGTCAGCCGGCATCGCGCATGAGATCCGCAACCCGTTGGCCGCCATCTCGCAAGCCAACGCACTGCTTGCCGAAGACGCCGCCACCCCCACCCAGAAAAAACTGACGCAGCTGGTGACCGACAACGTCGCGCGCCTCAAACATATCATCGATGACATTCTCGCCGTGGCACCCGGCGTGCGCCCCCCTGCCCCGGCCATCGATCCGATCGAAACCATCGTGGCGATCTGCAACGACTGGCGAAGCACGCAAGGCCTGCCGCTTGGCGAGGACAGCCTGCTGGACATCGACACCAGTGGCAGTCAGCGTGCCCCCACCTACCCGCAACTCAAGATCCGCTTTGAACCAGAGCACCTCCAGCGCGTTCTGGTCAACCTGCTGGACAA
>JACPOH010000209.1 GCA_016185075.1 Aquabacterium sp.
CCAGCGCCATCAGCGCGTAGGTGGAGGGTTCGGGCACGGCCGTCACGCTCTTGGCGACGATGGTGGAGGTGATGGTGCCGAAGTCGGTGACACCCGACAGCGCGCTCTTGCCCAGCGTCAGCAGACCCAGTGCCTGCGAGAACTTGTTGAAGCCGTCCGTGGTGATGGACAGGCCGGACAGGTTGGTGGTGAAGGTGCCCGCGCCGGTGACAGTGGTTGCGCCGGTGATGGAGCCGATGTTCCAGAGGTAGAAGTTGTTCAGGGTGCCGACGCCGTTGGCGCCGATCAGGGTGGCATAGACCTTCTTGTTGGCCAGGTCGACGTTCAGGTCGGTCACGGTCAGCGAACCGCCGCTCGACACGCTCTTGAGCACCGGGGCGGTCTGGGTGGCACCACCCGTGGTAGCAGCGCCGAGGACCTGGTAAGTGCCGGAATCAATGGTCAGGGCAGTGATGGGAGCCGACGCAGAGGCCTGTGTGTAGAAACCGTCTGAATCCTTGGTGACGGTGGCCGTGGCGGCACCGTAGCCGGCGACGGCCACCTTGCCGGTGTCCAGCGCGCCGAGCAGGTCAGCGCTGAACGACAGGGAACCCGACCCCGAGAAGCTCAGGCCGTTGTAGGCCGTGTTGGCGGGGACGGTCACGCTGGCAGCGCTGGCCATGCCGGCTGCAACGAAGGCGGAGGCGGCGACGAGACTCTTCAGGGCAAACTTCATATTGATCTCCACTTGGCGACGGACCTTTTGCAACACAAACTGGCTTGCAATCAACTGGCGTCCGGTACTTCCTTTGACTGCATTGATCTTTCGATCTCTGTTGTTGTGAAGCTTATCGGCCGCCCAGATGGGGCACAACGGTGGGTCGCTCTAGCTCGTGTGAACTAATGCGCAGGGTCGCCAACGAGTGGGGAACTCACCCCCCTGTTCAGGTGGGGGGGGTACCCCCGAGTAGGGGGAAATCAGGCCTGGAGCGTCACTTTGGCAAATTTGCGCTTGCCCACCTGCACGACACAGACCCCCTGCCCCAGCTTGAGGCCACGGTCGCTGACGGTGGCCCCGTCGATGCGCACGCCGCCCTGGTCGATCATGCGCAGCGCTTCGCTGGTGGAGGGCACCAGGCCCGCCTGCTTGAGCAGCTGACCAATGGCCAGACCGCCTTCAGGCAGGCTCAGCGTGACCTCGGGGATGTCATCCGGCACGCCACCTTTGGCACGGTTGACAAAATCCGCC
>JACPOH010000268.1 GCA_016185075.1 Aquabacterium sp.
GGCTCAAGGGCTATCGCCGCATCTTCTCGCGTTTCGAAAAGCTCGACATCATGTTCACGGCCTTCATCAGCTTTGCCCTCATCGCTGACGGCTTGCGCTTGTGTTAACAGGCCCTAGTCAAAGGCACAGCGGCTCTGCTCAAGGAGCACGGCGTGGCGTTGACGCGTCACTTTTATGCCCGCATGTTCGAGCACAACCCCGAGCTCAAGGCCATCTTCAATCAGGGGCATCAGCGTGAAGGCAGCCAGCAGCAAGCTCTCGCGATGGCTGTGGCGGCCTATGCGGAACACATCGACAACCCTGGCGTGCTGATGCCGGTGCTGGAACTGATCGCCAACAAGCACGTGAGCCTGGGCATCCGTGCGGAGCACTACGCCATCGTGGGGCGTCACCTGCTGGCCTCCATCCGCGAGGTGCTGGGTGCGTTGGCCACGGACGAGCTGATCGAGGCCTGGGGCGCCGCTTACGGCCAATTGGCCGACGTGCTGATCGGCATCGAAGCCAAGCTGTATGCCCAAGCGGCTCAGGTGCAGGGCGGCTGGAGCGGCTGGCGCAACTTCCGCGTCGCGCGCAAGCAGGCCGAGAGCGAGGAGATCACCTCCTTCTACCTGGTGCCCGCCGATGGTGGCGAGGTGCCGGCTTACCAGCCTGGGCAATATGTGTCGGTGAAGTTGTTCGTGCCGGCGCTGGGCTACAGCCAGCCCCGGCAGTACAGCTTGTCTGCAGCACCGGGTGGCCAGTCGCTGCGCATCTCGGTCAAGCGCGAAAGCGGGGACGAGGCAGCTGCGCGCCCTGAGGGCATGGTGTCCAAGCTGCTGCATGCCAGCGTGAACGAGGGCGATGTGATCGAGGTGTCCCCGCCCATGGGTGATTTTGTACTGCACCAGGACCGCGACAACCCCGTGGTGCTGATCAGTGCCGGCGTGGGCCTTACGCCCATGGTGTCGATGCTGGAGGCCTTGACCCGGAATGCACCCAAACGCGAGGTGCGCTTCATCCATGCTTGCCGACATGGTGGCGTGCACGCCTTCCGCGAGCACGTGGCCAAGGTGGTTGCGGCCAACCCGCGTGTGCGGGCCAAGGTTCACTACGAGTTCCCACGTGAAGAGGATCAGGCCCATCCGCATGAGGTCGGCCGCATCGAGCTCTCGCGCCTGCAGGACCTGCTGCCCAGTGGCGAGGCGGACTTCTATGTGTGCGGCCCCAGGCCTTTCATGCAGGCGCAGATGGCTGCCTTGAGGGCCATGAAGGTGCCGGCTGAGCGCATCCATGCCGAGGTGTTCGGCACGGGCGGCGTTTGAGGCAGCAGGCGGGCAGGGCACACAGCCCTGCCCGGAGCCACTTCAGTGCGAGGTGCCTTCCGAGCGCGTGATCTTGTTGAACACGTTGTACTTGCCCACGGGCTTGCTCATGGGCAGGCGCTTGACTTCTTTCAGCGTGACGGCGTCGTACACGATGAGCGCACCGTTCATTTCCCACAGGCTGGCCAGCGCGTAGCGGCCATCTCGCGTGAATTCGATGTGCGCCAGCGTCTGGCCTTCAGGCGCCTTGACCTGGGCCACGGGCTCCAGCGTGGTCTTGTCGATCACGGTGAGGATGTGTTTGGCCGTCGGGGACATCATGGAGTCGGTCCACAGGTAGCGAGATGCTTCGTGGCTGCGCATGAAGAAGCCAGGGCCCGGCGTGGGGGTCTGCTTGATGATCTGCCAGGTCTTTATGTCGATGACGCTGATGAGGCCTTGCTGCAGATTGGGCGTGGCCAGCACGGTTTGCCCCTTGTACTGAAAGCTGATGCCTGAGCCCAGATGCGGCATGCCAGGCAAGGGCAGTGTGGCCACGCGCTGACGGGCGTCCAGGTTGATGACCTGTGCGCTGGGTTCTTCAGGTGCGGGTGGTGACGAGGCAGATGATGCCCCCAACGTTGCTTCAGGCCTGATGGTGGCAACTGGGCGGCCTGCACCAATCACATGTTTGTAAGGCGGATCAAAGAAGAAGTCGTCCAGTGGCTGGCTCAGTGGTGTGCGTCGTA
>JACPOH010000269.1 GCA_016185075.1 Aquabacterium sp.
CCTTACAGCTTGTTTACAACGGTGACAGGCGCTCTAACCGCCGTTCAAGCTGCCTTCTTGGCCGCCTTCTTCGCCGGCACCCGTGGGGCACGTGGCTCGAACTCGAAGCCCACCTTGCCCGCCTTGGCGTCCCAGCTCAGGAAGGCCTTGAACTTGCGGCGCGTCTTGTTGGACACGAAGTTCTCCAGCAGATCGGTCTTGCCGGTTTCCAGCAGCTTGGTGAGCTGGTCGGGCATGATGGGCTGCTGCAGGATGATCTTGCCGCTCTTGAAGTCGCACTTGGCCTTGGTGGCACCCAGTGTGTTCTCGCACACGTAGTTGCTGCCGTACTCGTAGACGTTGCCGCCGCACTTGGGGCAGGCCCCCAGGCTGGTCTGGCCGCTGAAGTCCACCGCCTCGCCGGCTTCGTCGTCCTTCTTGGCGTCTTCGCCGAAGTCGAACTCCATCTTCCAGTTGGCCGCCTCTTCATCACGCACCAGCTTGAGCTCGGCCGTGAAGGGCCAGCCCGCCTTGGAGCGGAAGCCTTCCAGCGGCCCGATCTTGTGCTCGCGCAGCAGCTGCTCGACCTCGGGCAGCTCGAAGCTGCGGCCCGCCGGGATCTTGGTCATGCTGAAGCCACAACCTGCGCCGTCATCACTGCCATTCTTGCCCACGCAGGTGAAGCGGCGGTAGTTCTCCTTGACCACGCCACCGCAGTTGGGGCACGGTGTCTGCAGCACCGCGTAATCGCCCGGGATGGTGTCGCGGTCGTACTCCTTGGCCTTTTGCACCACGCGCTGGGTCATGTCTGCGATCTCGGCCATGAAGGCTTCGCGGCTCAGGCGGCCTTTTTCCATCTCCGAGAGCTTGAACTCCCAGTTGCCGGTCAGCTCGGGCTTGGTCAGGTCTTCCACGCCCAGGCCACGCAGCAGCGTCATCAGCTGGAAAGCCTTGGCCGTGGGGATCAGCTCGCGGCCTTCGCGGTACATGTACTTTTCGGTGATCAGGCCTTCGATGATGGCCGCGCGCGTGGCGGGTGTGCCCAGGCCCTTCTCGGTCATCGCGGCCTTGAGCTCTTCGTCGTCGATCAGCTTGCCGGCACCTTCCATGGCGCTCAGCAGCGTCGCTTCCGAGTAGCGGGCAGGCGGCTTGGTCTTCAGCGCATTGACGGCCACGTCTTCCGTGGTCACGGCCTCGCCAGGCTTGACCGCCACCAGCGTGCGCTCGTCGCCCTCTTCCGAGGCTTCCTTGCCGTACACGGCCATCCAGCCGGGCTTGACCAACACCTTGCCATTGGTCTGGAAGCAATGCTCCTTGCCTGCAGCCGGCACCTTGGTGATGCGGGTGGTGACCATGAACTCGGCCGCCGGGTAGAACACGGCGATGAAGCGCTTGACGACCATGTCGTACAGCTTGGCTTCGGCCTCGGTCAGGCTCTTGGGCGCCTGCATGGTGGGGATGATGGCAAAGTGGTCCGACACCTTGGCGTTGTCGAACACGCGCTTGTTGGGCTTGACATAACCGTCGTTGACCGCCTTGCGCGCATGTTGTGACAACTCGCGCAGCGGGCCAGGCATGTCCTCGTCGGCGATCATGCCCATGGTGTCCTTGACCACCTTGATGTAGTCCTCGGGCAGCGCGCGCGAGTCGGTACGCGGGTAGGTCAGCACCTTGTGCTTTTCATACAGGGCCTGCGCCAGGCCCAGCGTGGTCTTGGCACTGAAGCCAAAACGCGAGTTGGCCTCGCGCTGCAGCGTGGTCAGGTCATACAGCAGCGGGCTGGACTGGTTGCTGGGCTTGGCCTCTTCCGTGACCGTACCCTGCTTGCCTTGAACGGCGTCGGCAATGGCCTGCGCTTCGGCCGCCGACCAGACGCGATCGGCCTTCAGTTCGGCTTCGGCCGAGCCTTCTGCGGCGTTCTTGTCCTTCTTGAAGTTGGGATCAAACCACTTGCCCTCGTAGGCACCGGCATCCACACCGAAGCTGGCCTTGATTTCCCAATAATCACGGTAGACGTGCTTGCGGATCTTTTCTTCGCGCTCCACCACGATGGACAAGGTGGGCGTCTGCACCCGTCCCACGGTGGTCAGGAAGAAGCCACCATCACGCGAGTTGAAGGCCGTCATGGCGCGCGTGCCGTTGATGCCCACCAGCCAGTCGGCTTCGGAGCGGCAACGCGCGGCGCTGGCCAGCGGCATCATCTGCTCATCGGTGCGCAGCGCGTCGAAACCATCGCGGATGGCCGCCGGCGTCATGCTTTGCAGCCACAGGCGCTTGACCTCCTTGCCCAGGCCCTTGGCGCGCGTGGTGGCCGTGCTGTCGGCCGCGTACTGCACGATCAGACGGAAGATCAGTTCACCCTCGCGCCCCGCGTCACACGCGTTGATCAGGGTGGTGACGTCCTTGCGCTTGATGAGCTTGACCAGGGCATTGAGACGGCCCTTGCTCTTGTCGATCGGGTTGAGATCAAAGTGCGGCGGGATGACCGGCAGGTTGGCGAAGCTCCACTTGCCCCGCTTGACATCGAATTCGTCGGGCGCCTTGATTTCGACCAGGTGGCCGACGGCGGAGCTGACCACATAGTGTTCACTCTCGAAGTATTCATCGTGTTTGTCGAATTTGCCGTCCACCGGCGTCAATGCGCGCACGATGTCTTGGGCAACCGACGGTTTTTCTGCAATGACCAGGGCTTTGCTCATGGGCGTCTTTATATCTCTTCTTACAATCGGGCTTCTCGCGCGCACGCACGCACACATACGTGTGCACACACGCGGGCACGCGCGCCCACCAATTCAATGTACCCAATCTGGCCGATGACGCAAGCCGCAAAAAAACCTCAGCCTGCCGCCCGGACGGCCCACCTTCCAGCCGAAGAGCCCACTTCGGGCCGCCGCACCCAGGTGCGCGAGTCGGGTATTCATGGCAAAGGCGTCTACGCCATCCGCCCCATCAAGGCGGGCGACACCGTGCTGGAGTACAAGGGCGAGATCATCACCTGGCAGGAGGCGCTGGACCGCCACCCGCACGACCCGTCACAACCGAACCACACCTTTTACTTTCATCTCGATGATGGCCACGTCATCGACGGCAAGTACAAGGGCAATTCGGCCAAATGGATCAACCACTCGTGCGACCCGAATCTGGAAGCCGAGCAGGACGGCGACCGCGTCTTTCTCAAGGCCCTGCGCGACATCGCCGTGGGCGAAGAGCTGTTCTTCGACTACGGCCTGGTGATCGACGCCCGCTTGACAGCCAAGCTCAAGAAGGAATACGCCTGCTGGTGCGGCTCGCCCAAGTGCCGCGGCACCATGCTGGCTTCGCGCCGGCGCTGAGGTGCCTTGCTGCCTGCCTTGAAGCGCTACACACACGATGCCTGAGCTGAACGCCGCCCTGGCCGATCTGAATGCGGCCGCTGAGCGCATCTGGGAAGCGGCTTCGCCGGCCTGCCCGACGCTCAGCGTGGAGGTGCTGCCCGAGATCGGCTCCACCAACACCGAGCTGATGGCCCGAGGGCGCCGGGGTGAGGTCGGCCCCACTCTGCTGGCGGCATGCAGCCAGACGGCGGGCAGAGGCCGCCAGGGCCGAACGTGGCTCGCATCCATCGGCGACAGCCTCACGTTCTCGCTGGGCCTGCCCATGCGGCTGGACGAGGTGCCAGGTGGTGGCAGCGCCTTGTCCCTGGCCGTGGGGCTGGTCGTGGCGCAGGCGCTGGAATCAGGCCTGCAAAAGCTGGCCACCACCCCCATGCGCCACGCCATCGGGCTGAAATGGCCCAATGACCTGTGGCTCAACGGCCGCAAGCTGGGTGGCATCCTGATCGAAGCCAGCCCGGCCCCTGGCCTGGACGACAGGCAACGCTGGGTGGTCATCGGCATCGGGCTCAATGTCCGCCTGGGGTCTGCGCCCGAGGGGGCAGCCGCCCTGCAATCGGGGCCTTACACCAACGCGGGCCTCACACCCGGGCTGGTCTGGTCCCGGGTCGCCCCTGCGCTGCTGGCCCAGGCCCGCTTGTTCGAGCAGCAAGGCTTCGCACCGTTGCAACAGGCCTACAGCCAGCGCGACGTGCTGGCCGGCCAGCCGGTCGGGCTGTGGGCCACGCCAGGCCAGGGCGTGCTCAGCGGCCAGCCGCCGTCGGACACCGGGCTGGCGCAGGGCGTCAGCGAAACCGGCGCCTTGCTCGTGCATACTGACAAAGGCCTTCAGGCCTGGACCACCGGTGAGGTCAGCGTGCGCCTGCATGGCGTCTCGCCCTGACCTTTCGCTCAACGCCCCATCACGCCCGCCTACATTCATCCATGCTGCGCTCCCTGGTGCTGATCCTGCTGATCGTCAATGCCGCGTTTTTCGCGTGGAGCCAGGGCTGGCTCAACCAGATGGTGGGCGTCAGGCCGGACGGGCAGCATGAACCCGAGCGCCTGGGCAAGCAGATCCATGCCGACAAGATCGTGGTGCTGGCAGCAGGTACCGCAGCCAGCGACAAGGCGCGACATGCCAACTCGGGCGGTACGGCGGAGGCGGCCAGTGCGCCCGCCAGCGCGGCAGATGTTGCCAGTGCAGCGTCGGCGGCGATGGAGTCTGCAACGGCCGTCAACGCTCCGGCCAGCAACGCTTCTGCCACCTCAGCTGCCAGCCAGGCTTTGGCCAGCGCCGCAGGCCACAAGGACATGAAATGCGTCGAGGCCGGCCCCTTCAGCACCTCGGAATACGCCAGCGTCGAAGCCAGCGTGCGCGCGGCCCTGCCGGCCGGCAGCTGGAGCAGCCGCACCGTGGCCATCCAGGGCCTGTGGCTGGTCTACATGGGGCCCTACGCCGACGCCGACATGCTCGAGCGCAAGCAAGCCGAGCTGCACCGCATCAAGGGCCTGAGCTTTGAAGAGGTCCGCTCACCGGCCAATCTGGCGCAGGGCATCGCCCTGGGTCGCTACACGCGCCTGGAAGACGCCGAGGCGGGCCTCACCGCCATGCGCAACCGGGGTATCCGTACCGCGCGCATCGTCACCGTGCGGCCAGCCATGGAAGTGCAAGTGCTGAAAGTACCCCGCGCCACGGTGAGCATGCAAGTCACGCTGGCCGGCATGAAACTGCCTCAAGGCAAGGGCTTCAGCCCCTGTCGCCCCTGAACGGCCACCAGCGCCTCGGCGCCATCAGGCTGGCCATGCAGGCCACCGCCAGGGCCAACAGGCTTGGCGTATCGCTTGCCCCGCCCCCGCCGCCGCCGCCACTGCCACCGCTGTCACACGAACTGCCGCCGCCCAGCCGGTTCGGCCTGAAACAGCTGCTGTCGGATGAGGCCACCGTGGCCGCGCCTGATGCAGCGCTGGCGCCCGCGTGGGCTGCGGCCCAGTTCACGGCGCGCAAGGCGTCCAGCACGCCCAAGCCACACGTCTGCGCGGTACAGGTGCAATGCCGGCAGATGGGCAAGGAAGAAGGGAACGCCGTCGCAAAGGGCTCAACCTGGGTCACCAGCGCGTCGCGCAATTCGGCCACCGTCAGCTCAGGCGCCAGGGCCAGCATGAGGGCGGCCACACCTGCGGCGGTTGGTGCCGCGAAACTGGTGCCGACACCGGCCTGCATCTCGTAGATCCCGAGTGGCCCCGTGCCATCCCCCCGGTCGGCCAGCGCCAGGATGCCATCATCGACACGCGTGAAGACCTGGTGGCCATCCACGTCTCGCGTCATCACCATGTCGCCGCCCGCCACGGCCAGCCCGTGCTGCCGCGTGCCATCGACCAGGTTGGCGTAGTTGGCCTTGTAGCCTTGCTGGTTGAGCGCTGTCACCGCGAGGACGCCGGGGCAGCTCGCAGGCCGGGTCGGTGTCGCCATGCCCAGCCAGGTGTCAGGGTTGCCGTTACCGGCAGACGCCACCACCAACACACCCTTGTTCTCCAGCGTCTTGATGGTGTCACGGTACAGCCAGGCGGCATCGTGGGTGCCCGAGTCGGCGCACGAGCCATCGCCGCCAAAACTGAGGTTGATCACGCGGGCGGGATGCAGGTTGCGTGGTGGCGAGCCCTGGTAGCTGATGCCTGCGGCCCACAACATGCCTTCGACAATGTCACTGAGCTCCGCGCCGCACATCCCGGCCACCCGCACGGGCAGCACCACGGGGCCGGGCACAGGCGCCAGCATCCCGACACCATCGAGTGCGTTGCCCGCCTGCGCCCCCAGCATGGAAGCGATGCGCAGGCCGTGCCACTGCAAGGGGGCTTCGCTGCAACCCGAACGCAAGGCCGTGTTGGCAATCTTGTCGAGCGAAATGCCGGGGTCCGACGGGTCGCTGTCCACCCCATCACCGTCACCCGAATAGTCGACCTCAGACACAAAGTCGTAGCCGGGCGCCATCCGGCCGTCCAGATCGGGCGCGGGTAGCTTGCCGGTGTCCAGCACGGCCACGACCACCGGAGAGATGGTCTTGCCGACCATGGCATCCCAGGCCGCGGCGATGTTGGCCACGCCCTGGCGCCCGCCCAGGGTGGTCTCGCGCTCGTGCAACCAGGTCTGCTGGGGGTAGGCCGGGTCATCGAACCCCTGGGCGACCACACCGGCTGGGCGCGCGACCTCGTTGGGGATCACCCATTCCACATCAGGATCGGCGCGCAGCCGCGCTGCCTGGGCCTGCACCTGCGCCAGCGGCTCCAGCTTGCCGGAATGGACGAGCTGCGCCGCAAACGCCGTGGGGCGCTGCACCAGATAGCTCAAACCATGGCGCCGGGCCACGGTGGCCATGCGCGTACGCACGCTTTGCGCCGATTCGGTGGACAAGGCCGCCGCTTGCAGACGCACGATCGAACGGGCCGCCGCTGGCCCGTCAACACCCTTGAGCTTGACGATGAGCCCCTTGGCCAGGCGCGGCGGTGCCGACGGCACAGGTTCAGCCTGCCCACTTCCACCACCGAGGATCAAGACCAGGCCAAGCAAGCTCGCCCGGGCCACGTTCAACACCACGCTCATCGAAGATGCAATCCAACTACCGAGGTTTCATGCCCCGCCATGCACCGACAAGGTGCCAGAAAGCGCAGGCAGCCGGGATTATGTGGCCGCATCCCCCCAGGTCGTGGCCCTTTTGGCCCATGGTGACAATTCCGCACAAAAAATGCCGTCCACGGGCGACGGCAGCTTCTCATGATGAAAAGACGGTGCACATTGTGGTGCACAGCCATGCCGCGCCCCAAACAAAAACAGGGCCACGAGGGCCCTGTCTGATGGCTTTGTGCCTGCCTGAGCTCAAGCTCACTTGGCGATGACGCGGACCATTTCCAGGACCTTGTTCGAGTAGCCCCACTCGTTGTCGTACCAGGAGACGACCTTCACGAAGGTCTTGTCCAGGGCGATACCGGCTTCGGCATCGAACACCGAGGTGCAGCTTTCGCCGCGGAAGTCCGTGGCCACCACCTTGTCTTCGGTGTAGCCCAGCACGCCCTTCATGGCGCCTTCCGAAGCGGCCTTCATGGCCTTGCAGATGTCTTCGTACGACGCTTCCTTGTTCAGCTCGACGGTCAGGTCAACCACCGACACGTCAGAGGTGGGCACGCGGAAGGCCATGCCGGTCAGCTTCTTGTTCAGCTCGGGGATCACCACGCCCACGGCCTTGGCGGCGCCAGTCGACGAGGGGATGATGTTTTCCAGTATGCCGCGGCCGCCGCGCC
>JACPOH010000270.1 GCA_016185075.1 Aquabacterium sp.
CACCCTGGATGCGCTCGTTGACCAGTTGACGTGCAAAGTAAATGTCCGTGCCGTCCTTGAAGATCACGGTGATTTGCGACAGGCCATAGCGCGACAGCGAGCGGGTCTCCTCCAGACCCGGCAGGCCCGCCATCACGGTCTCAATCGGATAGGTCACGCGTTGCTCAGCCTCCAGAGGCGAATACCCCGGAGCCTGCGTGTTGATCTGGACCTGGACATTGGTGATGTCCGGCACGGCGTCAATGGGCAGCTTCTGGTAGCTGAAGCCCCCCAATGCGGCCATGCCCAACACAGCCAGGATGACCAGCCAACGCTGCTCGATGGCAAACCGGATGATGCGTTCAAACATATTGATTTCCTCGCATCAATCGTCGTGCTCGGCCGAAGCCTTGCCGACCTCGGCCTTGATCACAAAGCTGTTGGTCGAGGCATAGCGGTCCCCGGCTTTGAGCCCACTGGTGATTTCGGTACGTTGCGCATCCGCGTGCCCGACCTTGACCGTCCTGGCTTGAAAGCCCCCCGACACTTCGACAAACACCACATCGCGCCCTTCGAGGCTCTGCACGGCGCTGGAGGCCACCGTCACGGGTGCATCGACCTCACCTGCGACGACTTCGACGTTGACAAACAAGCCGGGACGCCAGGCCAGCTTGGGGGTGCTCAAAACCACCCGAGCTGTCGCGGCGCGGGTCTGCTCCCCAAGCAGGGCGCTGACATAGGCCACTGTGCCAGTGGCAACGCCCTCAAAAGCGCTGGAGCGCACCACGACTTTCTCGCCCACACGGATCAGGGCGAGATCCTTGGCGGCCACACTGACCTCGGCCCACACCGTGGACAGGTCCGACAGTGTGAAGACATGGGCGTCTTCCTTGACGGCCTCACCCAGGGCCAGGTGCTTTTCCACCACCATGCCATCGAAGGGTGCGCGCAACTCGTAGCGATTGAGCTCACCCGCCACAGGCGAGGCGCCCAAAGCCTTGAGCTTCTGACTTGCATTGGCCACAGCGATCTCGGCCTCTCGCCATGCCTGCTGCGCCTGCAGATAGTCCATCTGCGGCGATATCTTGTCCTCGAAGAGCTTCTTTTCTCGCTCGTACGTTGTCTTGGCCAAGACCAGGCGCTTCTGGGCTGATTGCAACTCGCTGCGCAAATCAGACAAGACCACGCTGGAGATCACCGCCAGCACCTGGCCCTTCTTGACCTGCTGCCCCAGGTTGGCCGATACGCTCTCGACCACCCCGGCCAGACGCGGCACGACGTGTGCGGTGCGGTCTTCGTTGAAGCGCACCTCGCCAGGCATCTGCACCGCGGTGCGGACTCGCCCCGTACCGGCTTGCTCGACCACAATGCCCGCCGACTTGATCTGGTCAGCGCTCAAGGCCACGGGTGGCTCTGCCCCCTCGTGACCGGCAGCCTTCTCATGGCGGTCCTCATCGCCATGCTCCTTGGCATCTTCGTGGGCAGGCTTGCCTTCGCTGGGCTCCTTGGTATCTTGGCCTTTTGCCTCGGCTTGGCCATGCTCCTGGCGAGCCCCCTCCGGGGCCGAAGAACCATCGTTGCGGCCTTTGAGCACGAAGGCGCCAGCGACCAGGCCAAGCACAACGATGACGGCCATGGCAATGAGTTGGGGTTGGCTGATGCGCCCAGCCTGGCGCTTGAACAAGGTGGTCATTGGTGTGCTTTCTCTGAACTGGCGGGAGGCGCTTCTGAAGCCTCTGTGCCCAGCAAACGGTCGATGTCGGCGGCGGTGCGATGCATCTCAGCCAGCGCACGCAGGTACTGGGCGCGAGCCTGGAACAAGGTTCGCTGTGCATCCAGGGTTTCCAGGAAGCTGAACTTGCCCAGCTCGAACCCCGTCACGGCGGCCTGCCACGCGCTTTGCGCGCCGGGCAGCACGTCTTGCTGAAGAGTCTGAACCTCGGCGTGAGCCGCCTGGTAGCGCTCGGTCAACTGCGTCCATTGGTTGTCCACCCGGATCTGCATGGCAGCAAGGTCCGCTTCGGCCTTGTCTTGAAGGCGCATGGCTTGCAAGACATTGCCCTGGTTGCGATCCCACAAGGGCAGCGGCAAGGCCAGACCGATGACGGCCTGGTTGCGCCCCAGCTCCTCCGAGCGCTTGGTACCCAGCGTCACCGTGATGTCGGGGATGCGGCGGGCCTCTTCCAAATCGGTCAAGGCTCGTCGACGGTCCACTTCCAGTCGGGCCTGACGCAACGCGGGAGCGTCGGCCAGTCTGCCGGCTTGCTGGTTCATGAACGCTGGGTTGAGCGCGACGGTGCTTTCAACCAAGGGCGCCCAGTTGATGGGTGCCAGATTTGAAGCAGACTGGCCCATCAAGCTGCCAAGGCGTTGCTGGGCCACACGCCACTCGCTTCGCGCCTGGAGCAGCTCGACATCCACGGACGCTTGAGCCACCTTGGCGCGTGTTTCCTCCACCGGGGAGACCTTGCCAGCCTGAACACGTTTGGACGCGGCCAGGAAGGCCCGAGCGGCCAGTTCCGACGACGCTTGAGCCAGACGCACGCGCTCTTGAGCGATGGCTGAGGCAAAAAAAGCCTCGGTGACATCGGCGCGCACTTGGGCACGCCGCGCCTGCCATTCGATGCCGACCTGAGTCTGGGCCAGTTGTGCGGCCGACACGCGTGCGGCACGCTTGCCCCCCAGCTCAATTGGCTGGGCCAGCTGCACGGTGGTTGTGCGCGTCTGCGCCCTGGTGTCTTCCATCAGGGTCTGCAGTTCTGGATTGGGGCGTGCACCAGCCTGGATCACCGCGCCTTCGCTGGCCTGAACGTCCTGCTGTGCAGCACGCAACTCCGGGCTGTGTTGCAACGCCAAGGCCATGGCCTGAGCCAGCGTCAGCGCGGGTACCGGAGTGTCCGCGCTGCGCTCAGGCAAATGCCCAGCCTGCGCGGCCTCTTTGGAGTCGGTAGAAACTTGAGAATGGACTTGCAGCGGAAAAACTGCTGCCGTCAATGTTGTCAGTGCCGCCAGTGGCACCCATAGCCTGTGCATCGAATTCTCCGGGTTGTAGACACAACGAGAGGAAATTCGACGAGCCGGTACACGCCAGCAGGCGCGTCACCTCAACAAGCAACCATGAAGGGTAGACCGTCTCGCCGAATCAAAGCGAGACCGACCAGTTGGGGCGTTCAATCCTGGGGGGATCCAGGTACTGGTAGGCGCGAGGCACGACAGCATTGAGCTGCTGCCCGTGAGTGGCCTCTGGCAACACGCTGATGCCGGAGGGCAGCAAGTGGGCGCCACACAAGTGGCCAGCACAGCCACAATTGCGATCAGCCTGCTGTTTACCTTTAGCCAGCTTCTTCGCGGCGTCCACACCCGTTTGATCCAAGTGCCCGTGATGGCCAAAATGCGGCGCGTGCTGCTCTTGCTCATCCTGGCAATAGTTCGCAGCCACCGCCCAACTGAGTTGAAGCGGCAGCACGATCATCAAGAGGATGGCAATCCAGCGGCGCATGATTCTGAGTATATCGGTTGGAAGGTGAATACCCTTGAACCCGTCAGCGTGAAATAGGAGCGCGCAGCAAGCGCAAGCCATTGCCCACCACCAGCAAACTGGCCCCGACATCCGCAAACACGGCCATCCACATGGTGCCCAGGCCGATCAGCGTCAGAACCAAAAACACGGCCTTGATGCCCAGGGCCAGCGCGATGTTTTGAACCAACAGGACATGGGTGTGGCGTGACAGCCGCACAAAGCGTGGCAATTTACGCAGATCGTCGTCCATCAAGGCCACGTCGGCAGTTTCGATGGCCGTGCCCGTGCCTGCTGCCCCCATGGCGAAGCCAATGTCGGCACGGGCCAGCGCGGGCGCATCGTTGATGCCATCACCCACCATGCCCACCGAACCGCCCTGCCCGATCTTGCCCTCGATCGCCCTGAGCTTGTCCTCGGGCAGCAAGTCACCCTGGGCTTCGTCGATGCCGACTTTCTCTGCAATGGCGCGGGCCGTGTGGGCGTTATCACCCGTGAGCATCACCGTCTTGATGCCCAGCGCATGGAGTTCGGCGATGGCCTGGCGGCTGCTGTCCTTGACCGTGTCAGCCACGGCGAACAAGCCTTGCACGCTTTGCTCATCGCTCAGCAAAATGACGGTCTTACCCTGCTCCTCCAATGCCGACAGGCGCGCCTCAAGCTCAAGGGAGCAGCGGCCTTGCTCGTGGATCAAGCGGTGATTACCCAGGTAGCACAGCTTGCCGTCGATGAGCCCCTTGACACCACGTCCGGGCAGCGCTTCGAAGCCCTCTACGTTTTGCAAAGCAATGCCCTCTCGTTGGGCCGCTGTGGCCACGGCGCGTGACACGGGATGGTCGGAACGGCTGGCCAGACTGGCGGCCAAGCTGCGAACATCTGCCTCGTTGTGGCCGTTCAACACGACAAAGTCCGTCTGTACCGGCTTGCCGTGGGTGATCGTGCCTGTCTTGTCAAGGGCCAGCCAAACCAGCTTGCGGCCTTCTTCCAGGTAGACCCCACCTTTGATCAGGATGCCTTGGCGCGCGGCAGCGGCCAGGCCGCTCACGATGGTCACCGGGGTCGAGATCACCAGCGCGCACGGGCAAGCGATGACCAGCAAAACGAGCGCCTTGTAAACCCAGTCGAACCAGGCCGCACCCATCAACAGCGGCGGCAGGATGGCCACCACCAGCGCGACGGCAAAAACCGCGGGCGTATAGACACGTGCAAATTGATCGACGAAGCGCTGCGTTGGCGCCCGCGCACCCTGAGCTTCCTCCACCGCGTGGATGATGCGTGCCAAAGTGCTGTCGCCTGCTGCGGCCGTCACGAGGTACTCGAATGAGCCCGACTCGTTGATGGTTCCGGCAAAAACGGCATCACCCTGAGCCTTGTCCACCGGCAGGCTCTCGCCGGTGATTGGGGCCTGGTTGACCGTTGATCGGCCGCTGACCACTGTGCCATCCAATGCAATGCGCTCACCTGGCTTGACGCGAACACGCGCCTGGATGGCGACCGACTTCGCCTCAACATCCTGCCAACTGCCATCATCCTGCAGCACAGAGGCGCGCTCTGGCGCCAGTTGAATCAAACCCTTTATGGCGTTGCGCGCTCGATCCAGTGATTTGGCCTCGATCAACTCCGCCACCGTGAACAGCACCATCACCATGGCTGCTTCGGCCCACTGGCCCAGCACCAGCGCTCCCGTCACAGCAATGCTCATCAAGGCATTGATGTTCAGGTCGCCATGACGAATGGCCACCCAGCCTTTTTTGTAGGTACCGATGCCGCAGGCGAGCACCGCTGCCAATGCCAGCAAAGCAGGCAGCCATGTGGGCAACCCCAGCCAGACGGCGGCCTCGGAGCCGATGGCCGCCACTCCGGCCAAGGCGAGTGGCCACCATGGCTCGGCAGGTTCTGGCGTGCCAACAGCCTCGGATGAGGCGCCGGTGACGACCTCTGGCGTGAACCCCAAAGAACGAACCGCTTCCAGGATGAGATCAATGGCCTGTGGCTCGTGTGACACCGTCAGCACACGCTGCATCAGGTTGAATTCCATGCCCGAAACTCCAGCCATGCCGCCCAGCCTCTTGCGCAAGAGCGCCTCCTCGGTCGGGCAGTCCATCTGCATGATGCGAATGGGCGTTTGCGTGTAACCGCCTTTGGCCGCAGCTTTGCCCAACGTCACCTTGGCGGGTTGGGCATCTTGCCCACAACACGCCGTGTTGCAGGACGCAATAGGTGGCGCTGGCTCAGCGCAGCAAGGCTCATCGTCATGAGCAAGGCCGTCATCTGGGTTGCGGTCAAACGGGAGGTTTTCTTGTGGGGCAGGCATGGTCATGGCGAATCTGTTTACCGCATTACACAACCTGAAGCTACTATAGAGTCAAGGGGTTTCTGGAGTCCTCATGAAAATTGGTGAGTTGGCGCAGGTTGCGCAGTGCACGGTTGAGACCATCCGCTACTACGAAAAGGAAGGCCTGTTGGCTGCACCCACCCGTACGAGCGGTAACTTCCGGGTGTACGGGCCCGAGCAGGTGGAGCGCCTGCGGCTCATTCGCAACTGCCGTGCGCTGGACATGAGTCATGATGAAATCCGCACCTTGCTAGGCATGGCAGACCAGGTCGAACAAGGATGTGGCGCGGTAAACGACGTGGTTGATCAGCACATCGCTCACGTTGACGAACGCATACGTGAGCTCAACCACCTCAAGCAACAGCTGACGGCATTGCGCCAGCGATGTCAAAGCGAACGAACCGTGCAATCGTGCGGCATCCTGCAAGGGTTGGCGGCCATGGAAACCGAAGCCAAACCTGAAAGACACACCCATCTGGGTTGAACACGCCAAGGAGTGCTGCATGCAAAATAAAGACCACTGGGAAAAGGTCTATTCCACCAAAGCGCCGGACAGCGTTAGCTGGTTTCAGCAGCACGCCGATACGTCCATGCGGCTGACCAAGGCAAGCGGCCTCGACCGAGGCGCGGCCATCATCGATGTCGGCGGCGGAGCCTCCACGCTGGTCGATGACTTGCTGGACGATGGCTACACCAACCTGACGGTGCTGGACCTGTCGGCTGCCGCCTTGGCAGAAATTCGGCACCGCCTGGGAGCCAGATCGGATCGCGTGACCTGGATGGAGGCTGACATCACCCGTGCGACCTTCGCCGCCCACAGCATCGACCTCTGGCACGATCGCGCCGTGTTCCACTTTCTGACGACGCAGGCAGACCGTGAGGCATATGTCGAGCAGGTCTTGCGTGCGCTCAAGCCGGGTGGCCACGTCATCATGGCCACGTTTGGCAGCAAGGGGCCGACACAGTGCAGTGGCCTGCCAGTCATGCGTTACGCACCAGACGAATTGCACGCCGAGTTCGGAGAGGTCTTCACCCTGCTGGCCCACGAAGAGCAGGTGCACCACACCCCCTTTGGTACCGAGCAGCAGTTCATCTACTGCATGTGCCGAAAGCGCAGCACATGATCGGGTTGCACCGTGCGGCCTGGCCTGCCTTGGGTGCCGCCATCCTGTTCGGCGCGAGCACCCCGTTTGCCAAGCAGCTCATCGGCGCAGACTTTGCCACCGCATCGCCCTTCATGCTGGCGGGGTTGCTCTATTTGGGCAGCGGCCTGGGTTTGACGCTGGTCCGCCTGGTGCGCGACAAAGGTTGGCAGTCACCCGGCATGCCTCGCAACGAGTGGCCCTGGTTGTTGGGTGCCATTGCTTTTGGTGGCGTGCTGGGCCCGCTGTTGCTGATGGTCGGGCTGGCACACACCACAGCCGCCACAGCATCGCTGTTTCTGAACCTGGAATCGGTGCTGACCGCCGTGCTGGCGTGGATGGTGTTCCGTGAGAACACCGATCGCCGCATCGTGTTGGGCATGGCACTGATCGTGGCAGGTGGTGCCGTGCTGGCTTGGCCAACCGGTGAAGCGTCAGTGACAGGCATCGGCCCCTTGGCTTTGGCGGGAGCGTGTCTGGCTTGGGCCATCGACAACAACCTCACGCGCAAGGTGTCAGCGTCCGATGCCCTGTTCATTGCAGGCAGCAAAGGCCTGGTGGCCGGGAGCGTCAACACGGCATTGGGTTTGGCACTGGGCGCCGCGTGGCCCACTGCCAGTTTGTTGTCATCGGCCATGTTGATTGGCTTTCTGGGCTATGGCCTGAGTCTGGTGCTGTTCGTTCTGGCCCTGCGCGGCTTGGGGACGGCGCGCACCGGTGCGTACTTCTCTACGGCACCGTTTGTTGGTGCAGCCATGTCAATTGCCGTTTTTGGCGAGCCCGCCAGCAGCATCTTCTGGGCGGCGACCGCGCTGATGGGTTTGGGCGTTTGGTTGCACCTCACCGAGCACCATTCGCATGAACACGAACACATGGCGCTGCACCACGAACACGGGCACCGTCACGATGCACACCACCAGCACACGCATGATTTTGAATGGGACGGCGTTGAGCCGCACGCACATTCACATCAGCATGAGAAAATGACACACCGCCATGCTCACTACCCCGACACACACCATCGGCACTCGCATTCATGAAGCTCCGCAAGAGGTGAGCCACACTGTGCCTCGCCCGACCGGAGCGCAACGAATCACCTTCGTCTGACTGCCAAGCAGGTTACAGGGCGACCGCGTGTGAACCCGCTTGACGCCGGGATGGCATCAATGATGCTCATGCATGTGGGCATGGTCATGGTGCCCCTCCATGGCATCTGCACCGTGGTCGGAAAGCTGTGCATCGAACCACTTGTGCAAGGCGCCCACCAATGCAGGATTGGCCGTTGAGTAGCTCGCCTGCCCGCCGCCATCAATGCTGGTGTACTGGATGTTGATCTCGCCTGGCTTGGCCTGTTTCAAATCATTGAGGCCAGGCATGTCATTGCCGTGAATATGGCTGGGACCACTGAAGTCGCCCTTGGCAAACTGCCCGGCGATCTCCTGCAGGTGCTCCCGCGTCAAACGAACCTGTTGAGCATCCTTGGGGTCTTTGGCGACGACTTGCTGAATGCCACCTTGGTCTGTCTTTGTAAAGACGTGCGTGGTGGCCTTGAGCGAGAACGGCATGACGTCTGCACCGCGTGCGGCGACCACTTCTTGCCTGCTGGCTTCGGCCATGGACAAAGTGGGCACAGAAAGGGCCAGTGCAAGGCCAATGCAAAAAGTGATTTTCATGGGGGCTCCGTGATGTTTTGAGATGGATCCGAGATCGCGGATAGAGCCATTCTTTAACCTGAAGTTCCGCACAGATCAGGAAGTATCAAGCTACCAAATGTTCACGCCCCACCGCCTTGCCAAGAGCACATTTACCGTCACTCACGCGTCACAGACATATGAAGGGTTGCGCTCACAGTCGCTGCGAAATCTCCATGATCGGCTTGATCCCTGAGCCAAAGCGGGCAATGGCATCTCGGTGCTGCTGCAACTCACCGTACGGCAGGTAGCGGATCCCCAACTCGGATACTCGGCTGAACGCAGGTCTGGCCAACTGTTGTTTGACTTCGTCGCGTCGGCTGTCGGGAGCGACAAGAAACAGGACACTGGATGCCCCCACATCACTCCCCAGGGCCAGATCCAGCATGCGCACGATCCCCGAGTAGATGGACGTGGAGTGCTCCACCTCAAAAGCCGCCGCCACGCTGGCGGCCCCCTTCTCCAGCCAGATCACGTCAATGAGGCGAACCGCATCACCTCGCGTGCTGACGTTCACGGGCAGATCCGCCAGGCAGCCATCGCCCAGGCGCCCGCCGCCGTAGGTGCGGCCACGGTCATTGGAGGCGATCCAGACATCAAAGCCCAAGGCCAGGCCCAGATCCCTCAATCGTCCCTGGATGTCGGTGTGGGTGGCATCGCTTTCCGCATCACGCAGCCACTGCTTTTGCGCAGCGGACGATTCCTCGCGAACCTTGTTGAGATCGGCTTCCCAAAGTGCTCTGGATTGCGACATGGCATCCGGATCATCCAACCTGGGCGGCGCGGCATACCGACCATTGCCCACATCGAACATCAAACCGGCCAGCGCACCCAAGTCATTGGACAGTTGTTGACGGTGCGCCTGGTTGATCCGAACCAAGCCCTCTCGCATGGACAGGTAATGGTCCCATCGTCCAAGTTTGACATTGGCCCCCGTCACCGCGTTGTAGCCTCGGACAATCGCGGTGTTGAAGGGTGAAACCAGCGTGGGGTGAATGAAGTACAGGAGATTGGCGACAGCAGGCCCCAGCCCTTTGATCTGCAGCGCATCAATGCGCTGAATCGCCTCGATGATCGATTCGATCGTGTCGCAACAATCACAGGCGTCGAGCAAACGGGCAAAGGCCTTCTGGTTGGCCGCGTTTTCATAGATGTCGGGAATGCGCAGCTTGGGTTTCCACAGGAAGGCGTGGTCAGCCCCCTTGAAAATCTGGCGCTGTTCGGCCACTG
>JACPOH010000271.1 GCA_016185075.1 Aquabacterium sp.
CAGTGCACAACCCGGCACGGCCTTTTCCCAATCAGCCACAACCCGCTGTGCCAACTCGTGTCCCGGGTAACCCTGCACGGCGCCTGGGGCATGCAGCCGCTTGCCGGCGGGCGATGCGGCAACCAGGAAAAAAACCGCCTGCACCACCGCGACCGTCAACACCAGGCTGCGCAAGGGAAGCTTGCTGACATGAACACCGAACCAGGCCACGAGCGCGAACGAAGCGAACTGGAAGGTCTGGACACCCCACTGCGCATGCAGTTTGGAACCACCGAACACCCCCATGGCCAGCACGAAAGCCAAGGGCACAAGCAGCAGCCCTTCTACCCAGGGCTGCAAGGCCACGTCGGGCCCGCGCATGCCAACACGCTCATCGCCCGCTGGACGCCCGTACGCGCGCACCACCCAGATCATCAAGACCACGAGCACCGGCGCCAGCATGCGCAACTCGGACACCACGAACTGGCCCATGCGCACCGAGTCGCCGTCAACCGCGCCGCTGCCCAACTGGTGGGTGGCATAAGCCAGTGCATTGGTGTGACCGGTGGCCATCCACCAGAGTGGTGGTGCGCAAACGAGCGCGCTCACCACGATGGCCACGGCCAGCCCCTTGCGTGCCGCCAGCGACGCCAGATCACCGCTGCGCCACAAAGCCCACAGGATGCCGACCAAGGGCACCACCGCCTGCAATTTGGTGGACATGGCCAAACCTGCCGCCAGGCCCGCCGCGGCCCAACTCCAGGGCTCCTGACGACGGGCCGCACGCACGGCGAAATACACGGCCATGGCCACCGTCATCACCAGCACGGTGTTGTGGTTGTAGATCCACGCGCGCCAGCCAAAGGGCTGCTGCAAACCCCACAAACCCGCCACGCACAAGGCCAGTGTGGCGGGCATCAGTTCGCGCGCCGCCAGATAGGTAAAGACGCCTGCCAGCCCGATGCAGACGGCAGACAAGCCATACAGCGTCGCCGGTTTGGCGGGCAAGAAGGTTTGCGCCAGCAGGAACAACCAGGTCGGCAAAGGCGGGTGTTTGGGATAGCCCAGTTGCCATGCGTGCGCCCAGACAAACTGCTCGGCCATGTCATGGTGCAAGGCGGTATGCAGGTGGGCCGACAAGGCCACCCAGGCGCCGACGATCAAGAGGATGCACGCAGAGACCAACCAAGGGCGATCCCAGACTGAGTCACGAGCGGTCTGGCTTTCCGCGCCAGGGGAATGGAATGTACTTGGCATGGCCGCGAGTCTAAACGCGCTAAAGTCTCACTCATCTGAGTTAAACGAACAGCGAGCGAGACACAAACTCATGGCCACCATCCTGTACCTCACCCAGATCCAGTTCGAATTCGGCGCCATCAAGCTGCTGGCATCCGAATGTGAGCGCATTGGCATGAAGCGCCCCTTGATCGTGACCGATGCCGGGGTGCGGGCAGCGGGCGTCCTTCAAAAGGCGCTGGATGCGGTCAAGGACCTGCCGGTGACCGTGTTTGACCAGACGCCGCCCAACCCCACAGAAGCCGCCGTGCGCGCCGCACATGAAGTCTGGCAGGCCAATCAGTGTGACGGCCTGATCGCCGTGGGCGGCGGCTCCAGCATCGACCTGGCCAAAGGGCTGGCCATCATGGCCACGCACCCAGGCCCTTTGAAGACCTACGCCACCATTGAAGGCGGCTCGCCCAAGATCACGGCGCAGGCCGCGCCCTTGATCGCCGTGCCCACTACCGCCGGCACCGGCAGCGAGGTGGCCCGTGGTGCCATCGTGATCGTGGACGACGGCCGCAAGCTGGGCTTCCACTCGTGGAACCTGATGCCCAAGGCCGCCATCTGCGACCCCGAATTGACGCTGGGCCTGCCACCTTCCCTCACAGCTGCCACCGGCATGGACGCCATCGCCCACTGCATGGAAACCTTCATGGCGCCGGCCTTCAACCCACCTGCGGACGGCATCGCGCTGGATGGCCTGGAGCGTGCCTGGCACCACATCGAACGCGCTACCAAGGACGGCAGCGACCGCGAAGCCCGCCTCAACATGATGAGCGCCTCGATGCAAGGCGCCATGGCCTTCCAGAAAGGCCTGGGTGCCGTGCACAGCCTGAGCCACAGCCTGGGTGGCGTGAACCCCAAGCTGCACCATGGCACGCTCAATGCGATGTTCCTGCCCGAGGTCATCAAGCGACAAGATCGTGACGGGCGCACTGGCCGATCACTGCCACAAGACCAACCCGCGCATTGCGACCGCAGACGACTACATGGACTTGTTGTCGGCGTCGATGTGAGCCCTCGGCTCAACAGGCTCGCTTGCACTGCCGGGTGCTGAATCGCCCGGCTGCAAACGGGTCACCATGACCTGGTCAATCTTGTAGCTGTCCACGTCCAGCACCTCGAAACGCAAGCCGCCCCAGAACACGGTGTCCGTGCGCCGGGGGATGCGCCGCAGCATCACCATCAGGAAACCGGCCAGGGTTTCGTAGTCCCCCTGGTGTGGCAGGCTGTCCAGGTCCAGTGCGCGCAAGACGTCTTCGATGGGGGTCACGCCATCGATCAGCCAGGAGTTGGCATCGCGCTGCACGATCTGCTCTTCGTCAGGCGGTGCCATCAGGCTGCCCATCACCGTGCTCATCACGTCGTTGATGGTGATGATGCCCACCACCAGGCTGTACTCGTTGACGATGACCGCAAAGTCCTCGTAGGCCTGGCGGAACTGCGTGAGCATCTCCGACAAGGTGAGGCGGTCAGGCACGATCAGCACCTTCTTGATCAGGCCCTCTGATTTCAGGGCGATCGACTGGTTGTTCAGTACGCGGCTGAGCAGGTCTTTGGAGTCCACGTAACCCACCACATGGTCGATGTCGCCATCGCAGACCAGGTAGGTGGAGTGCGGGTACTGGTCAATGCGCGCGCGGATCAGGGCCTCGCTGTCGTCCAGCAGGAAATGGATGATGCTGTCGCGCGCGGTCATGGAGCTGGTCACCAGGCGGGTGTCCAGCTCGATCACGTTCTCGATCACACGGTGCTCCGCCCCTGCCAGCACGCCCGCATCGGCGCCAGCCTGCGCCATGGCCAGGATGTCATCGGGGGTGATGGCCTCGTCGCGCCGGTCAGGCAAGCCCAGCAGCTTGAACAGGCCATCGGTCAGGCGCTTGAACAGCCACACCACCGGCTTGAGCAGCGCCAACACGGCATGCATGGGGCCTACCACGCGCACGGCCACCTGTTCGGGCGCGCTCATGCCCAGGCGTTTGGGAAACAGATCGGCCAACAGGATGAACAGGCTGGTCACCAGCACGAAGGACGCCACCGCGCTCAAGGTCTCGGCGTGAGACTGAGGCAATTGCAGGCGCAGCAGCACAGGCTGGATCAAAGGCGCAAAAGCGCCCTCGCCCACCACACCGCCCAGAATGGCCACCGTGTTCATGCCGATCTGGATGGCCGTGAAGAAGTCGCCCGGCTCTTCCTGCACATCCAGCACACGCTGGGCGCGCGCATCCCCCAGGTCGGCCATCTGGCGCAGACGCAGGCGGCGCGCTGCGGCCACGGCAAGCTAGGAGATCGAGAAGAAGGCGCTGGCGGCGATCAAGCCGGTGATCAGCAGGAGGCTGGCAATCGGGTCCATGGGCACAGTGTAGCGAGCGAGCTCACAGCGGTTTGAGCTGATCCGTGGGGCAGCCTTGATGCAACCAGGCTTGCCATTCGTCGGCCAGCACGGCGGCACGCGCAACCGCCTCCGTCCAGACTTTGACACGCTGCTCGTAGTTCAGGCGTTTGAAGTCATTGCGATCGGGCAGCTTGCCGCCGGGCAGTGTGGCCACCCATTGCGGGTTGGGCGCCAGCAGCACCATGTTGTCCAACCAGGGGCTGGCGCGGTGGCGCCACTTCAGGGCCTTGTCCAGCCAGCCCGGCACCACCTGGCGCTGGAAGTGCGGGTACAGCACCAGGCCCTTGTCCATGGCCGAGTAATGCCAGTGGAAGTGGTAGTCCACGATGCCGCCATCCCAATGAGACCCACGCACCGCACCGGGGATGTCGTTGACGGCTTCCAGCATGAATGGGATGCTGCAAGACGCGAGCATGGCGGGCATGAAATTGGCCTGATCCAGTTCGACACGGCCGGTGGGCAGGTCGTTCAAAGGCACGGGCAAGGGCTCGCCACGCGTTGAAAAGACCGTTCGTTCCAGAAACAGGCCAACCGCCTTGCGCGTCAAGGCATTGCCCAGCGCCAGGCCGGTAAAGCCCAGTGCCGTGCGCGATGGCGACCCGCGCCGCAAGACTTGCCGCCCGCGCGAGGTCAGGATGTGCAACTGGTACTGCGGATGACGCAACATGCCTTCCACGCTGTCGCCGAAGAAGGACCTGAGCGTGTCCGTGAAGCCCGCCGTGATGCGTTGCGCGGAAGGCATTTTGCGCCCCACCTCGGGCTCGATGTTCTGCTGGATGTAGCCGTAGGCCAGATCCTTGAAGGCCCGGACGGGATCGGCCATGGTGGCAGTGGCCATGCGCCAGGCACCAATCGAGGCGCCCACCAGGTGCACCGTATGGCCACCTTGCGGCAACCATTGGCCAAACAGCTGCTGATCCAGGTGATTGAGGATCAAGCCCTTGGGGCCGCCTGCGGCAGCCGGGACCAGACGCACGTCTTTCGGGCTCAGGCCGTGGGCCTTGATGTGCCGGCGCGCGCGCTCGCCAGCATGGATGTGCAATGCCTTCATGGACACAGAGAATAGCCCAGCCTGGCCAACGTGACTGGTGGCAAGCAGACATGCCAGAATCAGGTTACACGGGGCCAGTTGGCCCTCCAGCCATATCCGCCATGAGCCACCCGACACGCCGCCCGATCAACATCCCCATTCGCGTTGAAGCGCCGGTGCGACGTGAACACGATCACACGGCGCACCAGCATGAGGGGGATGGGTGTTGTTCGCATGAGCACGGGCATGAGCAGAAACACGGCGAAGAGGTGGACTGCTGCGGGCCGGGCAATGTGCTGGCGCCCTCAGCGCCCCCCCACGCAGCCCCGGAAGGCAGCAACCGGGTTCGGTTCCGGATCGACAAGATGGACTGCCCGACCGAGGAGCGGCTGATCCGCAACCGGCTGGAGCCCATGCCCGGTGTGCTCCGGCTGGACTTCAACCTGCTGGCTCGGGAGTTGACCGTTTTTCACAAGCTGGACGGCACGGAGCCCTTGCAAGCCGCCCTGACCGAGCTGGACATGGCGCCACGCCTGCTGGAGGCCGGACAGCCGGCCACGCCTTTGCCTGAGGCCCTGCCCCTTCATGCCAGGCTGCAATTGGCAGCCGCCGGCCTTGCTGCGGTGGGTGCCGAAGTGCTTCACTGGCGCATGGGCGAAGACCAGACCTGGGGCGTGGCCTTGCTCGCTTGCTTGGCCGTGGCCCTGGCCGGCGTCCCCACGCTCAAAAAGGGTTGGATCGCTCTGAGGCACTTCACGCTCAACATCTACTTCCTGATGACTCTGGGCGTGGCTGGCGCCGTGCTGATCGGCAACTGGTCCGAGGCCGCGATGGTGATCGTGCTGTTCGCGATCGCCGAGGCCATTGAAGCGCTCTCGCTCGAGCGGGCACGCCAAGCCGTGCAAGCCCTGAGCGCCCTTGCACCAGACACGGCGATGGTGTGGCGTCAGTCTCGCTGGCAAAGCAGCGAGGTCGGGCGCATTGCCGAGGGCGACATGATCATGGTGCGCGCGGGCGAGCGCATCGCGCTGGATGCCCGCGTGGTCAAGGGGCAGGCCAGCGTCAACCAGGCGCCCATCACCGGCGAAAGCATGCCGGTGGACAAACAAGCTGGCGACACGGTGTACGCCGGCAGCATCGTGTCTGATGGCGTCATCGAGGCGCAGGTGACAGCCACGGCCGGCCACAGCACGCTGGCGCGCATTGCTGCAGCCATTCATGAGGCGCAGGCACAGCGCGCCCCCACGCAGCGCTTCGTCGATCAGTTTGCGCGCCATTACACACCTGCCGTGGTGGTGCTGGCTGCCTTGGTCGCGCTGCTGGGACCCTGGTTGATCGGTGGCGGCGCCCATCACTGGGTCTACCAGGCACTGGTGTTGCTGGTGATTGCCTGCCCGTGCGCGCTGGTGGTGTCCACACCGGTCACCGTGGTCAGCGGTCTGGCGAATGCCGCCCGCCAGGGCATTCTGATCAAAGGTGGTGTGCACCTGGAACAAGGGCGTCTGATCAAGGCCGTGGCGCTGGACAAGACCGGCACCCTCACCATTGGCCGGCCCGTGCTGACAGACGTGGTGCC
>JACPOH010000272.1 GCA_016185075.1 Aquabacterium sp.
TGGCCGTGGGCTCGCCCACCGAGTTGTGCGAACGCCAGGGCTGCGAAACCCTGGAGCAGGCCTTCATCGACTACCTGGAGGCCGACAGCGAGGCCGAGCACATGGAGCCAGTCCGTGCGCAAGAGGAGCCTAGCGCCGATGCCCCGCCGCCCATCGTCGTGGAGCACGCCCACACCGTGAACTGGCGTACCTGGGTCTCGCGCATGTGGGCCTATGCCCGTCGCGAGGCCATGGAGTTGCGCCACGACACCATCCGCCTGTCGTTTGCGCTGCTGGGGCCGTTGATCGTGCTGTGTGCCGGTACCTGGGGCATGAGCTTCGACGTGGACCGCATCCGCTTCTCGGTGCTGGACCGCGATCAGACCACCGACAGCCGTCGGTTGATCGAGCACTTCGCAGGCTCGTCCTTCTTTGCGCCGCAATCGGAGTTGAGCGAGCCCAGCCAGATCGACTCGGAGATGCGCTCGTCGCGATCCTGGATGGTCATCGACATCCCGCCAGGCTTTGGTCGTGACCTGGTCGGCGGCCGTCAACCCGAGGTCGCCTTCTTTGTGGACGGCGCCACCTTGGTGAGGGCGGCCAACATCGCCAATGGCGCTCGGGCCGTGGCCATGGAGCACGCGCTGGCCTTTGCCCGCTCGGTGCCGGGTGTGGAGCTGGGTGAACTGCCGGTGCGCATCGAGCCACGCATGAGCTACAACCAGGGCTTCCTGAGCAAGTACGCCTTTGCGCCCAGCATGCTGATGCTGGCCTTGACGCTGATCCCTTCCATGCTCACGGCGCTGGGTGTGGTCCGCGAAAAGGAGATGGGCACCATCGTCAACCTGTATGCCTCACCTGGCGCCATCGGCGAGTTCCTGGTTGGCAAGCAACTGCCGTATGTGGCCTTGACCATGTTGAGCTACACCGTGCTGCTGCCGGTGCTGGTCTGGATCCTGGGCATCCCCATCACGGGCAATGTGCTGGCCTTGACCCTGGGTGCGCTGACCTATGCCTTTGCCATCACCGGCCTGGGCCTGCTGATCTCGGCTTTTGTGCAAACGCAGGTGGCCGCGCAGTTTCTCACCGCCA
>JACPOH010000082.1 GCA_016185075.1 Aquabacterium sp.
ACCCTGGTGCCTACTTCGTGATCGGCAACGGCGACGGCACACACCGCGAGTCCGGCCACGGCATGGGCCCGTGCATGCTGCACAACCCCAGCTACGACTTCAATGACGACCTGATCCCGCTGGGGGCGACACTGTGGGTCAGGCTGGCGCAACGCTGGCTGGCTCAGGGCTGATCAGGCCCGTCCCCCACCCCGCCACCCCGCCACCCCGCCACCCCGCCAACGCGCCATCGCGTCAGGCTGGCAGGCCCGGGTTCTGACGCATCACCTGGCGAGCCTTCTGACGACTCGCCCACAGACGCCAGCCCAAAGCGGCCAGCAACAGGAGTGTCGGCACGGCATAAAGGGGCTGCGCCGCGATGCGCTTGCCATTGGCCACGAGAAAGCTCAACCAGATGTAGTGCAGGCCCCAGGTGTGCAGACGCGCCCACCAGACGGGCCCCAACCAACGCGCGCTGCGGTCGAACGAGGTCAAACCCATCGCCCAGATGAAGACGTAGGCCAGGCCTCCGGTGATGCGGTTACCCAGTGGCGCCAGCGTGTTGAACAGGTCGGGCGCCATCAACGCCAGCGCGACGATGCCCGCGGCATGGACGGTGTGCGAGCTCACAAACAGCCACCCCCATTGCCGCCGATGCCTGCGCTGCCAGCTGGACCAGGCACCAGGCCAGGTCACCACGGCAGCCTGTGCGGTGTAGGCCAGCAGGAAAAACAGCAGCGAGCTGCGCGCCGTCGCCCGGATCAGCAGCCGCACGCCGTCCACACCGGGCACGGCCTGCAAACAAGCCAGCGCCATCAGAGCCAGTGCCAGAGCACCGCCCCACCAGACACGCAGACTGGTTTGAAAGGCGGAATTTGGTGGGGGTCTCATGCGGGTCTCCTCCTGTGTTTGGTGCCTGTGCTTGGTGCGGTTCGATGAATGTGAAGCGCATCTTAGGCAGCGGCGCTTGCGCGGACCAAGCAAAATACGCAGTGCTTACATTGCGCCGCCACGCAGCCATGACCACCCACCAACGCCCCTATCACCACGGCAACCTTCGCCAGGCCCTGATCGACATGGCCGTGACCGTGGCCGAGGAAACCGGCAAGGACCTCATCAGCGTGCGCGAAGTCGCCAGACGGCTGGGTGTGTCATCGGGTGCGCCCTTTCGGCACTTTCCCAACCGCGAATCGCTGATGACGGCGGTGGCGGAAGAAGCCCTCGCACGACTGCGCTTAAGGGTTGAGCGCGACCAGCTTGACGCGCCCATAGACCCGATCGGCCAGCTCAAGACGCTGGGGCGCACCTTCATCCGCTGGGCGCTGCAGAACCCGACGCAGTTCCGGCTGGTGTCCTCGCGCCGCTTGTTCGAGTTCGATCGCTCTGCCAGCCTGCCGGTGCACTTTGACGCCATTCGCCAGGTCACGATGGGCCTGGTCGAGCAAGCCCAATCGGCAGGACGCCTACCAGCGGGCGCCGTGCCGGAGATGGCCCTGGCCTTGCGGGCGCTGGTCTACGGCCTGGCCCGCATGCAGGTCGATGGGCAGCTGCCGCAATGGCGCGTGGACACCAGCGAGGCCGAGCGCACGCTGATCTCGGCCATGGACCTGATCGTCGATGGGCTCAGCCGGCCTCGTCCTGATCCCAACTGATGCGGTTCCACTGCAGGGCACGGCTGCGCCAGTGTTCTTCGATGCTCTGCACGAAGTCCGGGCGGACCAGCTTGCCGCGGTTGATCAACCAGTCATCGTCCTCATGGCGCACGACCACGCCTTCGAGCGAGCCTTCACGGTAGTGGCTGCGGTGGGTCTGTACCCATTCGGTCAGGGTGGCCAGCGTGGTCAGGCCCTGGCTCACACGGGGCACCTCGCGCACCTGGAGTTTTTGCGCCAGCTCGTGCCGGCGGCGCGTGCTCCAGAAGCGGCCCGTGGCGCGGTCGTACACGTCAAAAGCCAGGTACCAGTCGGGCAGGGTTTCGTAGTCCAGCGAGTGCTGGGCAGCGCACCACTCGCCAAACAGGATGAGCTGGTCGCCCAGGGCATCGAACAAGGCGTCCTCGCGGATCACCAGCCATTCGTCCAGGCGCGCGAACTGGCCGCCATACGGCTTGTTGAGGTACTGGCCACGGTTCTGCACATGCAGCACGCCCTCGGCGTTGAAGGAGATGCCCATGTTGGCCCCATCGAGCTTTTCTTCGACCACCACGGGGTGATCCAGCAAAGCCTTGACCTCATCAGGCGCCAGTACCTTGTCGTCACGCGGGGTGCCCGACGCCAGCCAGGCGATGTGTGGGGTGTGCGGGAAACGGAAGAACTCACTCATGGGCAGACCTCATTGGCCAAACTTGTGGACGTGGAACTGATGCAGCTCCGCATCGCATAAAAACTGTACGCGCACACCGTGGGTCGCCAGCGCGGCAGACCAATCCAGCCATTTGCAATCGGCCGCCTGCAGGATGGGCGGTGCCTCGGGGTGGCTGCGGGCCACGGCCACGAACTTGCGGTCTGCGGCATCGAAGTGGCTCAAGGCCGGGTCATCAGGAAAGGCCTCGTAGCCGCGCTCGGCATGCGGCGCGATATCGACCAGATCGCAACGCGCAGGGTTGTCCAGGTTGTGCAGCACCCAGCGCAGGAAGGCGTCGCCGGGGCCCTGCCCATCGCTCGCGTGGGTCTTGTGCTGGTATTCGCGCACGATCTCGAAACCGGCGTCCACGGCCACGCGGCCGCTCTGCATCAGCGAGGTCAGCCAGCGTCCGCAGCGCTCGACACAGTCCGGCGTGACGCCGGGATGCTGGCCATTGGCCACGAGGATCACGTTGGTGTCCACGACACAGGTGGACGTGCCGGGGCCGTCTGGCGCAGCGGGAGGATCGGGCTGTCGGTGATGTGACATGGGTATCGTCTGACTGGCTGTTCATTTTGCGCCCAGGCGCACCGGCCAGGCACCGCATGATGTGGCGGGATGTCCACTGAGCGGCGGCGGCACGGACTGACGCTATGCTTGCCCCATGTACGCGCAATATTTCGGCCTGAAACAGGCGCCGTTCTCGATCGCGCCCGACCCGCGTTACCTGTACATGAGCGAGCGCCACCGCGAGGCCCTGGCTCACCTGCTGTATGGCGTGGGCGGAGGCGGCGGTTTCGTGGTGCTCACGGGCGAGATCGGCGCGGGCAAGACCACGGTCTGCCGCTGCTTCCTGGAGCAGATCCCACGCCGCACCAACGTCGCCTACATCTTCAACCCCAAGCTGACAGTGGCCGAGCTGCTCAAATCGGTGTGCGACGAGTTCCGCATCCCCTATGAGCACCAGGGCCCGGGCCAAGCCACCATCAAGGACTACGTTGACCCGCTCAACGAGTTTCTGCTCAAGACGCACGCCGTCGGCCAGAACAATGTGCTGATCATCGATGAAGCACAGAACCTCTCGCCCGACGTGCTGGAGCAGTTGCGCCTGCTGACGAATCTGGAGACGAGTGAGCGCAAGCTCCTGCAGATCATGCTGATCGGCCAGCCCGAGTTGCGCACGATGCTGGCCCGGCCCGAACTGGAACAGCTGGCCCAACGGGTGATCGCGCACTTTCACCTTGAAGCCCTGTCAGAAGAGGAAACGGGCCAGTACATCCAGCACCGCCTGTCGGTGGGTGGGCTCAAGCGGGGGCGCCTGTTTGACAGCCGGGCCGTGCGCCGCATCCACCAGTTGACGGGCGGCGTGCCCAGGCGCATCAACCTGCTGTGCGACCGGGCGCTGCTGGGCGCTTATGTCGAGAACAAAGCCAAGGTAGACAGGCAGATCGTGGACAAGGCCGCGCAAGAGGTCTTCCAGACGCCCAAGTCGGGGCATGGGCTGCAGGGTGCCACCTCGGGCGGGAAAGCGGCATCGACAAGCTCGACGGCGCCTGCACGGTCAGGCAGAAAGAAGAAGGCGCCGGAACCCTGGAGGCCCTGGCTGGCCGGTGGTCTGCTGTTCACGGCCATGGCCGGTGTGGGCGGTGCGCGCGTGGCATCTACCAGGCGGCCTTCCGCAAGGAAAAGGACGCGCTTCGGGCCCTGGCCCCCCTGTGGCAGATCACCCTCAGCGACGCGGGCGACACCTGCACACAAGCGCAGCTTCAGGATCTGGCCTGCTTTCGCAACAGCGGTGGCCTGGCCCTCATCCGCCAGCTGGAGCGCCCGGTCGTGCTGGCGCTGCATGACGACAAGAACCAGGCGATCTACGCCCTGCTGACCGGCCTCAAGGACCAGACCGCTTTCATCACGCTGGATGGCAAGCCCTACTCGCTCCCCTTGAGCACACTGGCCACAATGTGGCGCGGCGACTTCATCACTTACTGGCGCACGCCGCCAGCGTTTCGAGCCAAGATCCTGCCCGGCAACTCAGGCCCGGTGGTGGACTGGCTGGCCCTGCAACTGGCCAAGCTGGACAAGACCCCGCCACCGAGCGGCAAACAGGTTTTTGATACCGCGATGCAGTCGCGGGTGTACGCTTTCCAGATGGCGCAGGGGCTCAAGCCCGACGGGGTTGTGGGGGCCACGACCTTCATGCTGATCAACCGCGCCGTGGGCATCAACGAACCCAGACTGCAAACAGGCCAGACCACCGCGAGACGAGACGATGTCCTACATCCTTGACGCCCTCAAGAAAGCCGACGCCGAACGCGAGCGTGGCTCGGTGCCTGGCTTGCATTCGCAACCGCTTGGTCAGGTGGATGACGATGAGGACGCGGCCCCGCGCCGGCCTGTGCCCCCAGCCATGTGGTTGGTGGCCGGAGCCGGCCTTTGCCTGATTGCCGTGCTGAGCTGGCAATTGCTGAGCCGACCATCCGCGCCCGAGCCTGTTGCCGCAACGGCCGCGGTGGCGGAGGCCCCGCCAGCGCAGAACACACCACCGGCCCAACCGGCGCCCACGGTGGCGCCACCCGTGGCCGAGCCGCCAGCGCCCCAGCCAACGCTCGCGGCAGCACCACCCCCAACACCCGTACCCCCAGCAGCCCCGGTGGTGCGCGAGCCCCCTGCCCGAGCACAGCCCCCCGCCGCGCAGCCCCCCAAGCCCGTGGCACAGGCGGCGCCCCCGACCCAGGCCGCGCGTGTACCGGCCATGAGCGAACTGCCGGAAGACATCAAGCGAGACCTCCCGCCACTGACGATTGGCGGCGCGATGTACTCCGACACCCCGACCAGCCGCATGCTGATCATCAACAGCCAGGTCTTCCACGAAGGCGACCAGCCTTACCAGGGCCTGGTGCTCGAAGAAATCCGCCTCAAATCGGCGGTGTTCAAGTACCGCGGCTACCGCTACGCGATCAACTACTGACGCGCCACACGGCTGGGGCTAGACCGGCGTGTCGTCGCTTCGCCCAGGCAACGCGTTAAGAGGTCTCCCACCGACACAGAGACCCCACCATGCGCCTGATCGCCCTGTCATCCATTGCGATGGTCTGTACGCTGAGCAGCCATGCCGCCGACCTGAGCGACCGCGTGCCACTGGCGCAGCGCCACATGGCGGCGCAACGCACGGCCACACAAGCGCAGGCCTGCGTGGCTGCCCAGCCCTTCTACTGGGAGATCGGCAATGCCGAGCGAACGCTGGCCAGCGGGCAAGCGGGCGAGCAGGCCCCGAGCGCGCAGACTATGCTGGCGCTCGCCTCTGCCTCCAAGTGGCTGTACGCGGCCTACGTCGCCGAACAACGCCAAGGCAAACTCAGCGACAAGGATGTCCAATTCCTGAGCTTCCAGAGCGGCTACACGCGATTCAGGGTCTGCCGCCCCGGCCAGACTGTCGGTGAATGCGACAACAGTCTGCTCAATGGCCGGGGCCGCATCGACGAACAAACCGTGGGCCTGTTCGACTACAACGGCGGCCACATGCAAAAACATGCCGCCCTGATGGGACTGGGTACCTTGAACAAGGATGAACTGGCCACCGCCATCAAGCGGGGCCTGCATCTGGGCCCCGACTGGTCATTGCGCTACAACCAGGCACAGTTGGCGGGCGGTGGTGTCAGCACGGCCGCCGACTACGCCCGCTTCCTGCGTGCCACGCTCAAAGGCGACCTGCAAATGGGCGCCCTACTGGGTTCACACGCCGTTTGCACCAACCCGCAGACCTGTCCCAAGGAAGCCGTCAAAACGCCCATCCCCTTGAGCGAAAGCTGGCACTACGCGATCGGCCACTGGGTGGAAGACGACCCCCAGGTGGGTGACGGCGCCTTCAGCAGCCCGGGCGCCTTCGGCTTCTACCCCTGGATCGATGCCAGCAAGACCTTCTACGGCATCGTCGCCCGAGAAGACCGCAGCGGCCTGCGCTCGGACGACCCCGATCAGAAGCCTGCCGTGCAATCGGTTGCCTGGGGCCGATGGATCCGGGCCGCCTGGCTCACGGGCCGACCCCAGCCCTGAACGAGGCGCGCGTCCAAGACGCCAGCTGATCACACGTCGCGAGAGAAACGCACCTCCACGTCGCGTGGCGGTGCGTGATAGGGCGCTGAAGACACCAGGATGTCCGCCCCCGCGTCGGCATAGGCCACGGCATTCTCGGCATTGACGCCCCCCGCCACGGCCAAGGTGGGATGAAGGCGGCTGGTGTGCAGCGTCATCTTGCATTGGCGCACGGCCTCGGGCGTGAAGCGCTCCAGTTGCAGCACATCGGCCCCCGAAGCGGCCATGGCCAGTGCCTCTTCCAGGTTGCCCACCTCGACCACCAGCCGTTTCTCGGGCTGGTACTTGCGCAGCCGCCCGACCATGTCATCCGTGCTCACGTCCAGAAACACGCGGTGTTCGGGGAACAGCAGCATGGTCTCGGACAAACCCATGCGGTGCATGATGCCGCCGCCTTTCAACACAGCCTTGACCGACAAGGCCCTTGCACCCGGAAAACTCTTGCGGGTGCAGGCCAGCGGCTGAGCGTGCCCGGCCGCGCGCAACTCGGTGACGATGCGCGCCACCTCGCTGGAAATGCTGCTGGCGTACTCCATCAAGGTCTGCGCGACCTTCCAGACCAGCAACAGTGCGGAAGCCCGCCCATGCGCGCTGAGCAGCTCTGCCCCGGCCAGCACATGCTTGCCGGAAGGTGCGATCACCGTGGCCGTGGCGCCATACAACTCGAACAACCGGGCGGCTTCTTCCGTACCGCAAACGGTCATGGGCTGGCGTGCCGCCATGACCACGCGCCCGGGTGCATCGCCCAGGCCAAGACCCATGGTCGTCATGTCACCGTACGGTGCATCTTCCTGAATCAGTTCTTGCAGGGCGCTGTCAGACAAGGCTCTGAGCATGTTCGCAACTCCACGTTCGCTGTTGCGACATCATGGCACCAGCAGCCTGAGATCGGTTTGATCTCCCAGAAATGCACACGGCCGGGGTGCACATTTCGCGCACCCCGGCCGCAGCTTGTCGGGCCTTCAGCTGGCGGCCCTTGACCAGCGATCAGGCGACCTCGGGCACCTCTGCACAACGCCTGGCCAGATGGGCCAGCGCCTCTTCCACCTGATCAACCAGCACCAGGCACAGGTCGCCCGGCTGCAGGCGGTCCAGCGCCGTGTCGATGGCCACGAACTCGCCACGGATCTCGTCGACCTTCTGGGCGCGCTGTGCCTTGGCCAGGCCTTCACGCAGCAGGGCCAGCACCTCGCCATCCTCGCGGCCACGCTGACAGGCGTCCTGGAACAGGATCAGCTCGTCAAAGGCGTCGCCCAGGATGGCGGTCTGCTCGCGGATGTCCTCGTCACGGCGGTCACCGGCACCACTGATCACCACCGAGCGGCGCTTGGCCGGCAAGGCGTTCACGGCAGACACCAGCGCGCGCATGGCGTCCGGGTTGTGGCCGTAGTCGGCGATCACGGTGGCACCGCGGAAGTCCATCACATTGAAGCGGCCTGGTGCGTTATCGGCATCGTTGACGAAACTGGCCAGACCACGGCGGATGGTGTCCCAATCCAGCCCCGAACTCCAGGCCGCGCCGATGGCGGCCATGACGTTGTCCACCTGGAAGCCGATCGTGCCGTTGCGCGTGATGGGGATGTCGCGCAGCAGCAGGCTTTCGCGCCAGTTGCCCTCAGAGGCCACGATGGCGTCACCGTCCACGCACAGGGTGCGCTTGCCTTGCGCGCGGTGCGCGGTCAGCACGGGGTTGTGCGGGTCGGCCGCGAAGTAGATGATGCCACCGGGGCACTTGGGCGCCATGGCCGTGACGATGGGGTCGGCCGCGTTGAGCACGGCATACCCGTTGGGCGCCACGTTCATCACGATCACCCGCTTGAGCACGGCCAGGTCTTCGACCGTGGTGATGTAGTTCAGGCCCAGGTGGTCACCCGCGCCGATGTTGGTCACCACGGCCGTCTGGCAGCGGTCGTAGCCCAGGCCTTCGCGCAGGATGCCGCCACGGGCGGTCTCGAACACAGCCGCGTCCACATCGGGGTGCATCAGCACATTGCGGGCACTCTTGGGGCCGGAGCAATCACCGCTGTCGATCTGGCGGCCATTCACATAGACGCCGTCGGTGTTGGTCATGCCCACGCGCAGGCCGCTGGTGGCCAGCAGGTGTGCGGTCAGGCGCGCGGTGGTGGTCTTGCCGTTGGTACCGGTCACGGCCACCACAGGGATGCGGCCATCGTCACCCGACTTGTACAGGTTGGCCA
>JACPOH010000273.1 GCA_016185075.1 Aquabacterium sp.
AGCAGTGGCTTTTGCAGGGCAAGAGCATCGCTTGAAGTCGTTTCTGAGCCCCGTTGAGCTCGTTTTCGATGCGGCCGATGTATTTGTCGATGTCATCACGCCGCCAAGTGCCTCGCAAACGAGTTATTCAGACCATCCTTAGGGTGACGGCGGTTCATGCCGATACCGACGTCAAGCCTTTTTTCGCATCATCCAGGACATGTGTCTGATCATCAAGAAGCCCCTCGGTCGCCGCATCACCGCCGAGTTTCTGGAGAACGCCTGGCAGCGAAACTCCCACGGCTGGGGCTGTTTCCACCTGACCGAGGGTGCAGTGAGCTGGGCACGCGGCCTGCACCTGCCCGAACTGATCGAGCACAACGCCCGCCTGCCGCTGGACGCCGAGGTCTACCTGCACCTGCGCCGCGCCACGTATGGCGACGTCAACCACGACATGGCGCACCCTTACATCGTCCGCCCGGGCCTGCTGCTGATGCACAACGGCAGCATCGGGCACCTCGCGCCGCAAGATCCCACCTTGAGCGACACCTCCGAGCTGGCGCGCCTGCTGCGCGACATGCTGCATGGGCTCACGGACGAGCAGGCCTCACGCCTGATCCGATCGCAGGGTTTCAGGTCGCTCACCGCGCCCTTGATCGAAGGCTCCATGGTGGTCCTGATGGATGCCAGAGGCGCCGTGCGCCTGGGCCGCGAATGGCACACCGTGCAAGCAGCCGATTGGGACGCGTGCATGGCGGGCATCGAGGTGTCGAACACGCATACCTGGGGTCGGTGCGAAGCCTTGAGCCCGGCGCTATGACACGCCCGCGAGCAAGCGCTCCAGCCGCTCGATGCGATAACGATGCGGCGTGGTGATCGCGTAAAAGTTTTCTTTCAGCTCGGTTGACTGGCCCACCTTCACCAGCAACTCGGACCTCAATTCGTCCTGCACCACCACCTCCGGCACCACGGTGAGCCAGCCACTGTCTCGTGCGATCAGACGCAGCATGGCCATGTCATCGACTTCGGCGCGGATGCGGGGTGTCACGCCTGCCGAGAAGCACAGCGCATCGAATTGGGCACGCAAGGCGTGGCGCGGGCCAGGCAGGGCCAGCTCCAGACCGTCCAGCCCTTCGGGAATGGCCAGGACTTGCCCCCGCCATTGCGAGGCGGGCCCCACCAGTGAAATGGTCTGGCTGCCCAGAAAGCGGCAATGCAAAGGCTGCTGCGGGTCGCTGGGCACGGGCTCGTTGGCCAGCACCACGTCAAGCTGGTGTTGCAGCAGGCGCTCGAGCAAGTCACGCAACAAGCCTGACTCCAGCGTCAGGGTGACCGACGGATCTGACAGCAGCGGACGGATCCAGTTTTCCTGGTAGTTGCGAGACAAGGTGGCCACGCTGCCCACGCGCAGCCGCGTCATGCCTTCGCTGCTGCCTTGCAGCCGACCCAGCATCTCCTGCCCCAGGCCGAAGATGTTCTCCGCGTAAGACAGCACCAGTTGCCCGGTTTCGGTGAGCAGCAGGCGGCGCCTCTCACGCTCGAACAAGGGCTCACCGAGGCGGTCTTCCAGTTGCTTGATCTGCGCCGACAGGGCCGACTGCGACACGTGCAGCGCCTGCGCTGCGCGGGTGAGGTGCCCCATTTTCGCCACCCGCCAGAAGTAGAACAGGTGGTGGAAGTTGAGCTGTTCCAGGTTCATTCGTTCTGTTTAATAGATTAATCAGTTCTGATCAATGTAATTTACAGAATAACACCTGACCGGCAACATGGCGACATGTGTTTTCTGGAGGTGTGACGTGATGGACCAGTCGGCCAACTTTGCAGACAAGCTGGCAATCGGGTTGGCGCTGGCGGCGCCGGCCCTGGCCTTGTTGGTGGCGGCTTGGGTGCGCGGGGTACAGCCCTCGGATGCCGCCCAGATCTGGCGCCGGCTACAACACGCCGTAGGCTTGGGCCTGCTGGCATCGGTGGCGGCCGGCGTGCTGCTGGCCATCAAACCCGGCCAGCCCGCCTGGCATGGCCTGTTGGCCCTGACACCCCTGAGTGCCATCCTGACCGTTCTCGTCCAGGCGCTGGCGGGTGTCATTGCCTCGTTTTCCGGCCGCTACCTGCAAGGTGATGCGCAGGGCATCGCAGGCCAGCGCCGCTATGCCTCGGCCCTGGCCGGGGTGCTGGCTTCGGTGCAGTTGCTGCTCCTGGCCGACCACTGGCTTGTGCTGATCGCCGCCTGGGCTGCCGTGGGCGCCTGCCTGCAACACCTCCTGTGTTTCTACAGCGACCGCCCCTTCGCCTTGCTGGCTGCCCACAAAAAGCGCCTGACTGACCGCGTGGCCGACATCATGCTGGTGGCCGCCGCGGCCCTGGCCTGGCACGAGGTGGGCAGCGGCTCCCTGTCGCAACTGGCCCAGCATGTGGCACACCAATCGGCCCAAGGCGTGGTGACCTGGGGCATGCAGACCGCTGCGGTGCTGCTGGTGCTGGCGGTGGTGCTGCGCACAGCCCTGCTCCCGGTGCACGGCTGGATCATCCAGGTGATGGAGGCCCCTACGCCCGTATCGGCCCTGCTGCATGCAGGCGTGGTGAACCTGGGCGGCTGGGTGCTGATTCGCCAGTCGGCCTTGCTGGAGGCCTCGCCCGTCGCGCGCTGGTTGCTGGTGGGAGTCGGTGTGACCACGGCCTTGCTGGCCGGCATGGTGATGATGACGCGTATCAGCATCAAGGTGCGGCTGGCGTGGTCAACCGTCGCACAGATGGGCTTCATGGTGATGGAGTGCGGCCTGGGGCTGTACACCCTGGCCGCCTTGCACCTCATCGGCCACTCGCTCTACAAGGCCCATGCTTTCCTGGCCTCATCAAGCGCCGTGCAGCACACGCGACTGCAACAGATGCGCGGCCAGGCCACACCCACCGCGTGGAGCCTGTTCACCGCCCCGGTACTGACAGTGGCCCTGGTGGCGAGCCTGCAGGACCTGATGGCGGCCCCGAGCTGGCCCTGGTGGTGGACGACGGTGCTGGCCTTGGCCTGGGCCCCCTTGCTGTGGGTACCCGCTCAGGCGCCATCAGGCCGCTCGAGGCTCATGGTGCTGGGTGCGGGCGCCACCCTGTTGACGGGCCTGACGCTGCTGGCCACCCTCGTCCATGCCTTGCCCCTGGGCCTGAAAGACACGCCTGACGATGCCGCCGGTTGGCTGGTCGCACTGGCCATGGGCCTGATGTACGCCGCCCTGGTGGTGCTGCAGCGGTGGCCACACAAGATGTCTGCCTGGCGCCGCTGGAGCTACGCCGGCTTCTATGTTGATGAGATCTACACCCGAGTCACCCTGAGCCTGTGGCCCGCTCGCTGGACGCCCCGCAAGGCAGACCAGCACGATGTGACTGCGCCTTCAAGCCCACTGATGGCCACCCACGACTGAGGAACCCAACATGAACGNACGAGCTCGTGATGGAAATGCAAAGCACGCCCGCCCTGGTGTCACAAGCCTGCGCCCAGGCCTGCCAGATGATCGCCCCCACCTGGCCGCTGGACCGCTCGATCGCCGTCAACCCCCACTGGCAGCGCGTCGGCCGCCCCGTACGCGAAGTGGCTGCCCGTATGGCGGTGCTGGCCGGCATCCAGGTTCTGCCCACGCGGGCCTACCTGCTGGAGGCCTGGCAAAGCGGGCGCATCAGCCAGGCCGATCTGAACTGGGCATTGGTACAAAAGCGGCCCGACACGGCTGCGCTCACGCCCGAGCAGTGCGTGGACGCCCTGAGCCGCCCGCTGAACCTGCCGCGTCTGCCCCTGCTGATCGACGTGCTGGACGACGACCCTGCGCGCCACAAGCGCCTGTCGTGGCGGCAGGCCATCACCCATCAGGTCAGCCAGAGCTGTGCTGCCTACTTTGACGAGCACCAGGCCGACTGGCAGCCCCAACGTGACGAAGGCCTGTATGCGTTCTGGCGTGACACCCTGCTCCACGACCACGGCATTGGCCTGCTGATGGGCCTGCCGCACTTGAAGCAAGGCTTGGGCGCCCTGCCCGCCACCCGTGAAGATGCCGAGCGTTGGGCCATGCAGCGCCTGGGCTTGCCCGCCGACGTCTGGGCGGACTACCTGGAAGCGGTGCTCCTGTCCATCAATGGCTGGGCCTCATGGTGCGCCTACCTGGGCTGGCAAGCACAACTCAACGGCGACCCCGCTGACGTGGCCCAGGCCCCGCTGCGCGACCTGCTCGCCATTCGGCTGGCCTGGGGCGCCCTGCTGCTCGAGTGCAAGGACGACAAAGCCGCACGCCAGGCCTTTGCCGCCTTGCAAAACGATTGGCGCCAGGCCGGCAACCGGCTGGCCCAGGCCCAAGCCCGCCTGTTGGTGGACGAGGTGTGGCAGGTGGCCCTGGAAGCAGGCTACCAACGCAACCTGGCCACGCAACTGACAGGGCACACGGGGCAGGCCAGCCCGGCAACGGCACCACAGCCCATCCAAGTGCAGGCCGCCTTCTGCATCGACGTGCGCAGCGAGCCTTTCCGCCGCGCACTCGAAGCCGCATGGCCAGCTGTGCAAACCGTGGGCTTCGCAGGCTTCTTCGGCTTGCCCGTGGCCTACACCCCACTGGGCACCACGGCGCGCCGTCCCCAATTGCCTGGCTTGCTCGCCCCCGCGCTGGACGTGCAAGACACCGGCCCCCATGCCTCGGCCATATCGCAAGCGCGCCAGGACGGCTTCGCCTGGAGCGAGGCCTTGGAAACGGCCAGCCGCTGGCCAGCCGCCGCCTTCTCGTTCGTTGAAGCAGCGGGCGTGGGCTACCTGGGCAAATTGGGCCGCTGGCTGGCACCAGACACCGGCGAGCGCCCCCGCGACGACCTGGATGGCGTGCCTGTGCGCTATCGCCCCGTGTGCTGCCCGGCCCTGATCGGCCTGAACACCGAAGCCAAAGTGAACCTGGCCGCGCGCGTGCTGCACGCCATGGGCCTGGACCACGACCTCGCCCCGCTGGTGCTGCTGGTGGGCCATGGCAGCCACAGCACGAACAACGCGCACGCCGCATCGCTGGACTGTGGCGCCTGCGGCGGCCAGACCGGCGAAGTGAATGCCCGCGTGCTGGCCGGCTTGCTCAACGAGCCGGAAGTGCGCGCTGGCCTGCTGGCACAAGGGCTGCCCATTGCGCCCCACACCGTGTTCGTGGCCGCGCTGCACAACACCACCACCGACGAGATCGAGGTGTTCGATGCCGATGCGCTGCCCGAATCGGCCCGCGCAAACTGGGCCCAACTGCAAACCGCGCTGCACCAGGCGGGCAATCAGGTGCGCCGCGAGCGCGCCCCCAGCCTGGGCCTGGACGCGCAGGCGGATGCCGACGCCTTGTTCAAGACCTACCGCCGCCGCGCCAACGATGGCGCGCAAACCCGGCCCGAGTGGGGCCTGGCGGGCAACGCGGCGTTCATCATCGCGCCCCGCACCCGCACCCGTGGCTTGAACCTAGGTGGCCGCACCTTCCTGCATGACTACGATGCCAGCCATGACGCGGACGGCAGCGTGCTGGAGCTGTTGATGACCGCGCCCATGCTGGTCACCAACTGGATCAACTGGCAGTACCACGCCTCCACCTGCGAGCCAGCCCGCTTTGGCAGCGGCAACAAGGTGTTGCACAACGTGGTGGGCGGCAACCTGGGCGTGTTCGAAGGCAACGGCGGTGACCTGCGCATCGGCTTGTCGCAGCAATCGGTGCACGACGGCAACCGGTGGATGCACGAGCCCCTGCGCCTGACCGTGGTGATCGATGCCCCTCAAGCGGCGATCGACACCATCGTGGCGAAGCACGCCATCGTGCGGCAATTGCTCGACCACGAGTGGCTGCACCTGTGGCGCATGGAAGGCGCCGGCCTGCAACGCTACGTGCAGGGCCAATGGCAGTCGCTGGGAGGGCTGGTGTGACACACTGGGCCGATCAGCAAGTGGCCCTGCTCACCCAGCATGGCAAGGAACGCGTGATCGCCCCGGTGCTGGAGCCCGCACTGGGTTGCCGGGTGCACCACGTGAGCCATTTCGACACCGACCAGTTGGGCACCTTCACACGCGATGTGCCCCGCCCCGGCTCACAACTGGAAGCTGCGCGCCAGAAAGCCCGCATGGGCATGAGCCTGTCAGGCTTGCCTGTGGGCCTGGCCAGCGAGGGCAGCTTTGGCCCCGACCCCTTCACCGGCATGTTCCCCTGGAATGTCGAAATGCTGGTGTGGCTGGACGAGCGCCTGGGCATCGAGGTGGTGGGCATGGCCCAAGGCCCGGCACAAAGTGGCCACCTGCAAACAGCCGACTGGGTCGCGCTGGAGCGCTTCGCCGACGAAGAAGGCTTCCCCGGCCACCAGCTGGTGATGCGCCCCCAGGATCAGGACGACCCGCGCCTGATCAAAGGCATCGCAGACCGGGCCGCCCTGCGCGCCGCCTTTGAAACCTGCGTGAGCCAAGCCAGCAATGGCCAGGTGTTCGCCGAGCTGGACCTGCGCGCCTTCGCGAACCCCACGCGCATGGCCCGCATTGGCGAGGCCGCGCAGGACTTGCTCAAGCGGCTGCAGTCCAGCTGCCCCGCATGTGCCAAGCCCGGCTACTGGATCACCCAGCGCACAGGCGGCCTGCCCTGCAGCGCGTGCAAGCAGCCCACCAAAACCTATCTGAGCCAGGAATGGGCCTGCGTGAGCTGCGCGCACCGCCACACCGAACGGCGCACCGATCGGCTCTTTGCCGATCCGCAGCATTGCGAACACTGCAACCCTTGAGCATGGCGCCCAGGCCCCCTGGGCTGGTGGGCTCTAAACCTGGGTGGCCCCTTTGCGCGCCCTGCCCCAACGTGCATGAAGAGCCATGGCGCCCAGACCCAGCAGCATCATGGCCCAGGTGCCAGACTCCGGCACCGGCGTCAGCACGAAGGCGTCGATCACGCCGGTCTGGGTATTGCGCGCTTGCCCCACGATCTGGCCCATTTCATTGATGGCGTTGGCGCCCAGCAGCACCCAGCCTGCCTCCACCACGCTGGCGGGCAAGAGCGAATTCAGATCGATGACCTGACCGTTGATCCAGGTTGCGGCGCGGAAATCAACGTTGCGGTCATGGGACAGCATGAAACCCACGATCTGGCCCGCATTGTTGATGTCTTTGGCCTGCGCGGCGTAGAACCCCGAAGGCATGTCCAGCATGCTGGACACCCCGTGATCCCACAGCACCGCACGGTAATAGTCGCCCGTGCTGGGCGCCTTCACGCTGCCCACAATCTGGCCCACATCGTTGAGACCGTAGGCCTGAGGCTCGTAAGAGACCCCCAAGGACTCGTCCAGGTTGCCTGGCACACCCTGATCCCAGATGACCGGATGCCCCAGATAGGGTTGCGCTGGCCGCTCTTCATACCCAACGATCTGCCCGACGTTGTTGAGCGCGTTGGCTTGAGACGAGGATGACACATTGGGTGTGTTCAGCTCGCTGACCTGGCCAGCATTCCAGACGACCGCCCGCCAATTGCCATTGACGTCTTGTGCCCGCCCAACGACCTGACCCGCCTGGTTGATGCCACGTGCGTCGCTTTGCGCACCACCCAAGGCGCCGAGCGCCGAGGTCACACCATTGGCCCAGACCGTCGCGTAACGCACCTTGTTCAAGTCGGTATTGGTCCAGGCACTCTGGCCGGCATCGTTGATGCCGATGGCCTCCCCGTACATGCCCCATGGGTTGGTAAAGCCGCCGCCACCATCCCCCCAATCGCTCGACGCCAAGCCCAAGTTAGCAGACTGACCATCCACCCAAGTCACCGCATGGTTCCACCCATTGGCGTCCTTGACCAGGCCCACCACCTGACCCAGGTTGTTGATGTTCGCCGCAGCCGAGGTCACGCCGCCGGCATGCCCCAGATCCGTGAACGTGTAGGTCTGCGCGTGAACAGACGCCAAACCGCAAACCGCCAACATGGCGCCAAACATCACAGACCGCTTCACAAGGGCTCCCTTTTCAATGGTGTTGGCTCAGCCAGCGGGCGTCGCCGCATGTGCTTGTTCGTATGACCGAGCCATGGGGCCATTCTAATGACGGGGCTCGTGCCTTTCGGTGGCTTTCAACCACTGAAGCACGGGGGAAGAAGCCACGGTACACGCCCCTTGCCGCATCGCAAGACCAGATAATGGGATGCCCCGATAGGGCTTGTCGCATTCGGCCACCTTCATGCCTGCCCAGGCGTGCGCTAATTCGGACATGGATGCTTTTTCACGTCACCCTGCCCCGGACCGCCTCAGCGACGGGATCGAGGCCCAGCACGGGCTGGCCCATGTGCGCACCGCCCTGGCGCTGGATGCGCAAGAACATGCCGAGCAGCTTTCCGGCTGGCAACAGCGCTATGACCAGATCACGCCAGGCCGGTATCTCGGCCGTTTGATCGAGTACCACGAGCAAGGCATGCAGGCCTTCCGGGAAGATGCCAGCCATGCCTTGCTGCAGCAATGTCAGACCTGGGCCGACGCCATCTGGATCGGCGTGCCCACCTCGGTGGAGCCCGATGCCTTGCGGATCAACGGGCGGCCTCTGCCCAGCGGCAACTGGATGCTGCGGCAAGGTGGCGAAGCGTTCGAGCTTCAGACACCCGTGGGCCAAGGCCTCCATGGCGTTGTCATCCAGAAGCACCTGCTCGCCGATACGGCGCGTGCACATGGGCTGTCGATCGACTGGAACGCCTGGCGCCAAGCGGAACACCTTCAGGTCGACCATGCAGACCAGCTTGCATGCCAGGCCGCGGTCAACGCGCTGCTGTTCCCCCACACCCATGTGGCCGCGATCTCGGCCTCACTCAAAGAACTGATGGTGCAGGTGCTGGCCACGCCGCCACACTGGTGGGGCAAGTCACAGGCCTCGTCACGGGCTTCCTCACCGCCTCCTGATAGGCGTGCCAGCCTGGCACGCAGCAGGCGCGTGGTGCAGCAAGCCCGGGAGATCATCGAAGAAGCGCATCAGGACCGCCTCTCCGTGCCCGCGCTGTGCAACCGCCTGCATGTCAGCCGCCGCACCCTGCAGTACTGCTTTGAACGTGTTCTCGGCATGAGCCCCATGCAGTACCTGCGGCTGGCCAGGCTCAATGCAGCACAGCGTCAGATGCGGGCGAGCATGCGTGATGGCGACGACCGCGTGCGCATCCAGGACATCGCGTTTCAATGTGGCTTCTGGCACATGGGGCAGTTCTCGGCCGACTACAAGCAGCTGTTCGGCGAAACGCCTTCCGCGTCCCTGAGCCGATGGCGAAACGGGGCCAAGCGCACGTTTGCCGATTTTTGATAGGCTGCCGCACCCGCATGAAGAGATGATGGCGTGTTTTTACCTGCCTTCACAGGCCTGCAGTCCGAACCATGCGCTTCGATGAATATGCCCAACTTGATGCCATCGGCATGGCCACCCTTGTCCGCCAAGGCGAAGTCAGCGCCGACGAGCTGCTGGCCGTGGCCATGGCGCGCGCGGACGCCGTCAACCCGCGCATCAACGCCATCATCAGGCGACTGGACCAGCACGCCAGCGAAAGGGCCAAAGGCCTGATCGACACCTCGGGTGTGTTCGCCGGCGTGCCCTTCCTGGTCAAGGACCTGCTGCAGGACATCGCCGGAGAAGAAGTCAGCGGCGGCAGCCGTGCGCTGATCGGCCAGCGCGCCACGCAGACCGCCGATGTGACCGCGCGGTGGGAGGCCGCGGGCCTCATCACCTTCGGCATGACCAACACGCCCGAGTTAGGCTCGAAAGGCGTGACCGAACCCCTGGCATTTGGCCCCACACGCAACCCTTGGGCGCTGGAACGCACCCCCGGCGGCTCCTCGGGCGGCTCGGCTGCGGCAGTGGCAGCGGGCATCGTCCCCATGGCGGGCGGAAACGACGGCGGCGGCTCCATCCGCATCCCGGCAGCAGCCTGCGGTCTCTTCGGACTCAAGCCCAGCCGTGGGCTGGTTTCGGTGGGGCCGGCATACGCCGAGGCCTTCTTCGGCGGCACCACACAGGGCGTGATCTCGCGCAGCGTGCGCGACACCGCTGCCAGCCTGGACGTGCTGGCTGGCGCCACCCCGGGCAGCCCTTACCTGACGCGAGGGCCCGAGACAAGCTACCTGCAACAGCTGTCGGTGCCGGTGCGGCGCCTTCGCATCGGCTTCTCCACCGCGTCCTTCATCGGCACGCCGGTGCACCAGGATGCGGTCGACGCCGTGCAGCAAGCCGCCAGCCTGCTGGCTGGCCTGGGCCACGATGTCGAAGAAGCCGCCCCCCGGATCGATGGCCGGCAAGTGGCCAAGGACTGGTTCACCGCCTGGTGCTGCATGATCGCCCGCGAGGTCGCCCATGTGCAAGAGACGACGGGGGCCTCATCGAGGGCATTCGAGCCCGACACGCGCGCCATGGCCGCCGCAGGCCGGACCGTCGGCGCCACCGAACTCATGGCCACGCTGGAGCGCTGGCACCTGCACACACAAGCCCTGGCCCGCTTTCATGCGCAATACGACTTCTGGTTGACCCCCACCGTCAGCGCCGAGCCCTTGGCACTGGGCGCCTTGAACACCCCACCCCTGCTCGCGCACCTGGCCGAATGGCTCGATGCCTTGGGGCTGACGGACCTGGCCAGAAAAACGCCCCCCTTCGAAAAGCGCGTGTTCGAGACCATGGCCTGGAGCTCGTTCACCCAATTGGCCAACATCACCGGCAGGCCCGCCATGTCGGTGCCCCTTTACTGGAACCAGGCCGGTCTGCCGCTGGGTGTCCATTTCATCGGTGCGCTCCATACCGAGCCACTCCTGCTGCAACTGGCCGCGCAACTGGAGCAGACCAGGCCCTGGGCGTACCGCCGGCCAGCACTGTGACGCCAGTCTGCCGGCTGCCTTGGGGAGAGCCCTGTTACAGGCATCGAAGTTGCGTCACGCATCCAGACAGCGTATGGTGAAGTCTTTGACTGGGGTAAAGCCATGCCAGACGCCGGCTCGCAGCTCGCCAGCCTCGGTGAAAGTCTCACGGCATTGGTTCGCACCATGCAGCCGACACTGAAAGAACAGGGCTGCGTTCTTTACTTCGATTACCTCGGCTTGACGACGTTTGCCATCCAGGACGTTCAGGCCATGGTGCGTTGCGCGCGCAGCATGGTGGACATTGGCTTGCGCGAAGCACAGTCTGGGCACGGGGTGCTGTTTCTGACCGTGCATGCCCGGCCTCTGTCGATGGACAAGGCCCTTGTGACGATTAGGTTGGCCTACACACTGACATCAGGTGAGCGGGATCTGGACAGGTTGTCCACCGTGTCGACCCCATCAGCCACATCGGTCCTTCAGGAATGTCTGGAGATGCCAGGCATGGACAGGCTGGCGCTGTTGGATGCATTCAATGAAACCGCCGAACCGGCATGCACCCACTTCCTGTCGCCCAACGAGGGCGCGCTCATCGAGTTGCGGCTATCGCTGCCACATGCCGGCGCAGACACGGAGCCTACCAGTCTGAGGGAGCTCGCCACCGCTTCTGCATGGTTGATCAGCCCCTCCATCGAGGACGGCATCTTGCTGGCAGAGCGGCTCCAGAGAGATGGGTGGCTGGTGCGCCAGTTCGCGGACATCGACGATGCCCTGCGCTTCTGGCGATCCAGCGACAGCCGACTGGAGCCCGCGCTGGTTGTCGCCATCGATCAGGGCCTCACCGGTATGGAGACCTTGTTGGCGGCACGCCGTGCATGGTCATCGCAATGTCGGGTCGTTTATGGCGTACATGCCGACATCGGGCTTCAGGATGCGAGCCCCGACGTCGAGATTCGAAAGCTCCCTTTCAGTCCTGCAGACTTGAGGGAACTCAAGGACATCGCCTCAGCACTGGAGGCGGTTCGCAAAGCGCACCCGCACCGGCACCAGCGGGGAGACGCTGCCGTGCGCCCCATTGCACTGGTGGTGGACGATAGCCCCATCAACAGGATCCTGGCCACAGAAATGCTGCAGCTCTTGGGCTACGACTGTGACACGGCCAACAATGGCGAAGAAGCCGTTGAGTACGTGGCGCGCTATCGTCCTGATGCCATCCTGATGGATCTGGAGATGCCGGTCATGGATGGCATGGAGGCCACCGAGAGAATCCGCCGCTATGAAATGCATGGCGCCGGCCTGCATGCGCCCATCCCCATCATTGCGAGCACGGCCAGAGATGAGCCGGATGTGTCGAGCTCCTGGGAGGCCATCGGCATGAGCGCGTTTGTTCCAAAGCCCCTGATGATGGGCAGATTGGCCGCAGCCTTGTCTGTGAATCTGCCTGATCCACCACTCAGCCCTTGATGCCACAGGGGCATGGCCCTGTCCTGCATGGCCTTCACCCCAAAGCCGCGGTCACCATCACCTCGATCTTCCAGGCCGGGTTCACCAGCGCTGCCTGGTACGTCGCACGCGGCGGCGCCGTCACTTGGGCAAACCAGGCCTCCCACACGGCATTCATGGCGGGCACATCGGCGATGTCCTTGACGATGACCTGGGCCATCAGGATGCGGCCTCGGTGGCTGCCCGCTTCTTTCAGCAGCGCATCGATCTGATCGAGCACCTGCTGCGTCTGGCCTGCCATGTCGGCGCTGGTGTCGGTGGGCACCTGACCGGCCAGGTACACCACACCACCGTGGATGGCGGCGTCCGAATAACGGGGCTCAGGGTTGAGGTAACGAACAGGGGCTGCAGCAGACATGGTTGTCCATCCAATCAATGCACCAATCGGTCGGTCGTTCAGTTGGAGGACTTCAGGCGCGCAGCCACCATCTTGGCCAGGTCGACCGCAGGCAGATCGACCGACTGGCCCACGCCCGGCAACACGAAGGGCGCGTAGCCTGTGTCCCTCCAGGCGTAGAACTGCCATTGTGGATCAGACAGCGGCGCGGGGAAGTGAAACAGCACCACCTTGGGCACGCGCTCGGGTGTGATCTCCAGCACGTCGACCCGGATGCCGCCCATCATCGTGGTGTCGCCAACCTTGAACGGTTGCGAGACTTCGTCGCGCGCCATATTGGCCTTGATGCCACCGGGCACCGACAGCTTGAGCGTGCGCTCATCGAGCTGGCTCAGGCTCATGGCCTGGATGCCCGGCCCCAAGGCATGCATGGATTGGGGGTTGGCGACGCCCAGGTAGTCGCGCACCACGGGGTAGTAAAACACCATCTCGGCCGTAGGCGGGTTCACCAGGATCACGCGCTGCGCCTTGATCTGGCGTGCATCCGGCACCGACAGCGGTTCCCCCTGCGTGGTGGGCCACAGCATGGTCTTGAGCAAGGCCGACGACACACCCGAGGCCAGCGGGAACAGCAGCACATGGATGGCCGCCATCACGTACACCACCCACTTGGCAGCCGCAGCCGGCCAGCCCACCAGCGTTTGCCGGCGCGCCACCACCTGGCAAATGACGATGGCCAGGAAGCCGCTCATGCCGATGTTGGCATTGAGCACCAGGCGGTCCATCGTCAGCGTGGCGCAGGCGGGCACCAGCACGAAGATGGAGCCCAGCAGGTAAAAGCGCGCCAGCGGCGAAGCAAAGCCCTTGAGGTAGTGCACCAGCAGGCCCAGGCCGCCCAGCAGCCCGATGGACACACTGGCGTACAGCACCTGCATCTGGCGTGGCAGCTGCTCGAACACGCCTGTGGAGGCACCGAACCACTGTGCGGCCATCAAGGCCGGCAGACGCAACACCATGCTTTGCGCAAAGCGCGGCAGGTTGGATGCCGGGTCAATGTAGGCGGGCGAGGCCACGCTGCCGTAACCCAGGTGGCTGTGCACGGCCTTCCACACCAGCACGATCAGCACAAAAGGCAGGATGGCGCGCACCCGCCCCCACACTGGCTTGCCGGCTTCCATGGTGAGCAGATAGGCCACCATGTAGCCCACGATGGCAATGGCCGCTTCGGCGCTGAGCAGGCCCACGGCCAGCAAGGCGCCAGCGACCCAAGCGTAGCGGGCACCCCGCCCCGTTCGCCAGAGGTGGAAAGCGGCCAGCGCCCCGGCCAGCAGCACGCCGGCAATCAGCTGGTTGCGTGCGGCCAGCCAGGCCACGGCGAACACGTGCATCAGGTTGCTGGCAAACAGCCAGGTGGCCAGATGCGCCTGTGACGGGTTCGGGTCCAGCAGGCGGTACAGGCGGCTCAGGGCATAGATCAGGGCACCGTACCAGAGCAGGTTGTGCACGTGCATCATCAGCACGGATTGAGGCCAGAGCTGGTAGTCCAGCCAGTGGCTCACCTCGGACAAGGGCCGCCAGAACGAGAGCTTGAGCTGGTCCGATCCCCACCAGATCAGACGGCCTGACGCCTTCAAGGCCTGGTTGTGCGCAACCACGCCATCAAAGAAGGTGAACAAGCCCCAATGGGAACCGGGCTGGGCATTGGGCGAACGCCCGGTGAGCATCGCCCAATGCAGGAAATCGTCTGCGACGAAACCGATGTTGATGGCCGGCGCCATCAAGAGCACGCCCAGCAGGACCGCACACGGCACAAACCACCTGCTGGCCAGGAACCTGCTCCACATGAAATCGCCCCTGTGTACGCGTCAGTAGACGAAGGGGATCAGGCGTTTGCGCGAGTTCTTGAATTGGGTGTAGGCACTGCCCAAGGCCGATTCGAGCGCGGTTTCTTCCACCTCGATGCGGTAGATGTAGATGGCCCATGAGCCGATCACCAGCAGCAACAGGCTGGCCCAGTTGGCCAGGGCGAGCCCCAGGCCGGAGAGCGTCATCAGTGCGCCCAGGTAGGAAGGATGACGCAGCCACTTGTAGGCACCCTGGTCCACCACCCGATGGTCATTGGCGATGGTGACGGTGGGCGTGAAGAAGGCACCCAGCACGCGCCAGCAGTGCATGCGCAGCAGCATGCCGGCCACGATCAAGGCCACGCCGGTGTAGAACATGACCACACCTTCGGATTCGGCCACGCCCCATTGCTGGTAGGCCGCCAGCACGAAGGCCACGACCTGCAGCAAGCCGCAACCGATGGAGATCACCAGGCCGGAGTAGCGGTCGGCGCCGTCGTGGCTGGCCATCCGCTTCATCTTGCTGCGATGCTGGATGCTCTCCATGGTGTAAGCCCAGGCCATGACGCCCCAGAACACGATGGCATAAGGTGATTTGAAAACGAGCAGCGAGGCGAAATCCATGGCAACCACAACATGTTTGATGTCGCCCGTATTCTTCCAGAGGCACGCCATGTCAATCGAGGGGACTTTCCCGCCCCGCGAAAGCGGGGGCGCAAGCGCCCCCGGCCCCACGCTGCGCCCCTGTCAGGCAGCCGGCTGTATCCACTTCAGATCGGCATCTTCCTGGGGCAGGCGCCACTTGATGGAGCAGCCCATGCTGGCCTGTTGCTCGCCCGGGCCATAGCCGTAGTGGGCCACCAGGCGCATGGCGTCATACAACTCGCGGGGCGTGTCTTCAGGCACAGGGTCCTTGCGGCCTGCATCCAGGCGGCCGCGGTATTGCAAACGCAGATCGGCATCGAAGCCGAAGAAGTCAGGCGTGCAGACGGCTTCATAGGCCCGCGCAACCTCCTGGGTGTCGTCGTGCAGATAGTGGAACGGCAGGTTCCAGTCCTTGGCAAACAGCTTCATGTTGGAAAAGCTGTCTTCGGGGTAGGCACGGTCGTCATTCGCGTTGATGGCAATCGTGTGCACGCCCAGGTCGTGCAGCGCCTTGGCGTCACGAATCAGGCGCGGCATGATGGCCTGCACATAAGGGCAATGGTTGCAGATGAACACCACAACCGTGCCACGCATGCCCGAGAGCTGCTTGAGCGAGTGGTAGTGGCTGTCCACGCCCTTGAGGCGGAAGTGGGGGGCTTTCCAGCCGATATCGGCAATGGGGGTGCTGACGGCCATGGGGTGCTCCTTTCAGGCAAAGCTCAAGTCAGGTGTCGGTTGGGGTGAGGCAACCGGCCGGTTGGCAGACACGAACACGCAAGAGACGGGGGCGAGGCACGACCGGAACTGCGCCGAGCATGGCATCGACAGCGAGCTGCCCGCAGGGGGCCGCTTGTGGATGCGCTTGGCTGCATAAAAGCACAGCTTGACGCACCTGACAAGGGGGAATGCTCGCTTCCCCCCTCGCCCACTCATTGCATCTGTGCGCGGCGGATTTCCAGCAGGCGCAGGATCATCGGCGTCAGGATCAGTTGCATGGCCAGGTCCATCTTGCCTCCGGGTACGACGATGGTGTTGGCCCGCGACATGAACGAGCCGCCAATCATGGACAACAGGTAGGGGAAGTCGATGCCGCGAGGATTGCGAAAGCGGATCACGGTCATGCTCTCGCCGGCCGTGGGGATGTCGCGTGCGATGAAGGGGTTGGAGGTGGCCACCACGGGCACGCGCTGGAAATTGATGTCCGTCTCGGCAAATTGCGGGCAGATGTAGTGCACGTAGTCGTGCATGCGGCGCAGGATGGTGTCGGCCACGGCCTCTTTCGAGTAGCCGCGCGACTTGGTATCACGGTGGATCTTCTGGATCCACTCCAGGTTGATGATGGGCACCACACCGATCTTCAAATCGACATGGCGGGTGAGGTCCACCTTGTCGGTCTTGACGCAACCGTGCAGGCCTTCGTAGAAGAGCAAGTCGGTGTCCACCGGTGTCTGCACCCAGGGCGTGAAGGTGCCGGGCTCCTGGCCATAGGGTGCGGCCTCGGCTTCGTTGTGCAGGTAAAAGCGCGTCTTGCAGCGGCCGGTTTCGCCATACGCGCGGTATTGCTGCTCCAGCTCGGCCCACTCGTTGGCATCCGGGCTGAAGTGGCTGAAGTTGCGGCCTTCACGTTCGGCCTGCGCCATGGCCTGCTTCATCTCGGATCGAGAATAACGGTGGAAGGCGTCGCCTTCGATCACGGCGGCCGTCACGCCCTCGCGGCGGAAGATGGTGTCGAACGTGGTCTTGACGGTGCTGGTGCCGGCGCCGCTGGAGCCGGTCACGACGATGATGGGGTGGCGCTTGGACATGGTTCTGCCTTGATCACGCCTGGGGTTGCACGAACAGCGAGCGCGTCTTGAACAGCTGCCAGGACACGTTCTCATGCGGATCAGCGTGGTAGCTCACGATGCGGTCGATCTCGTCGCGCGAACCCAGGATCACGGGCACACGCTGGTGCAGGGTGTCCGGGACAAGGTCCAGCAGCTCGCTGGTGCCGTTGACCGCCCTGCCCCCTGCCTGCTCGACCAGCATGGCCATGGGCGCGGCTTCGTACATCAGGCGCAAGCGGCCAGGCTTGCGGGGCTCACGCGTGTCACGCGGGTACATGAAGACGCCACCGCGGGTCATGATGCGGTGCACCTCGGCCACCATGGAGGCCACCCAGCGCATGTTGAAGTCCTTCATGCGTGGGCCGTTTTCGCCGGCCACGCACTCGGCGATGTAGCGCTGCACGGGCTTTTCCCAGAAGCGCTGGTTGGACGCGTTGATCGCGAACTCCTTGGTTTGCGCGGGGATCTGCACGGCTTCTTGCGTGAGCAGCCAGCGCATGGGCTCGCCATTGGCGCCACTGCGTTTGTCGAGGGTGAACATGAGCACGCCACGGCGGCAGCTCAACACCATGATGGTGGCCGGTCCGTACAGCACATAGCCGGCCACCAGTTGCTCGTGACCGGGCTGCATGTAGCTGGAATCGGTGGGCAGCATGCCGCTGTAGACGTGCGGCAGGATGGAGAAGATGGTGCCGATCGAGATGTTGGCCTCGATGTTGGATGAGCCGTCCAGCGGGTCATACACCACCAGGTAGCGGCCCTTGCGTGCATGCTGTTTCGACAGCAAGTGGCATTCGTGCTCTTCGCTGGCCCAACCGGCCACATGCTTGCAGCCTTCCAGGTGATGCGACATCAGCTCGTCAGACAGCACATCCAGCTTCTTCTGCGCTTCACCCTGCGAGTTGGCGCTGTCAGCCAGGCCATGTGCGCCAGCCAGCACGCCCTGCCCGGCCAGGTCGCTGATGCGGGCGCAGGCCTTGGCAATCGCACCAATGGTGTCGATCAGGGCCGTGGCCACTTCCGGTGCGGCGTCCGACAGGTTGCGGGCGAGTGCCTGTTCAAGCGTGAGCATCTCATGCATGGTTTTCTTCCTCGCAGCTTGTTGTGTTTGTAGAGGGGATGGCAAAGAGGCGGCTGGCACGGATGTCGGCCACCTCGATGGTGCTGAGTTCGTCGGCGCTCAGGGCCCGGTTGCGATCGGCGAACAGGCGGCTGGCCTGGCGCAGGCGGGCGCGGTCCAGCGCGTTGCGCACACTGCGGGCGTTCGCAAAATGCGGCTGTTGCAAACGACGCTGCAGGTAGTCTTCAAAGGCCTCGCGCGCGCCCGGTCCGAAGCGGTAATGCTGCTGATCCAGCATGGCCGTGCCGATTTGCAGCAGCTCGGGCACCGAGTAATCCGGGAAGTCCAGATGGTGCGCAATGCGCGAGGACATGCCCGGGTTGCTCTGGAAAAAGGTGTCCATGCGGTCGGCATAACCGGCCAGGATCACGACCAGGTCATCGCGCTGGTTCTCCATCACCTGCAGCAGGATCTCGATGGCTTCCTGCCCGTAGTCACGCTCGTTCTCGGGCTTGTAAAGGTAGTAGGCCTCGTCGATGAACAGCACGCCGCCCATGGCCTTCTTGAGCACTTCACGGGTCTTGGGCGCCGTGTGGCCGATGTACTGGCCCACGAGGTCATCCCGCGTGACAGCCACCAGATGGCCTTTGCGCACGTAACCCAGACGGTGCAGGATCTGCGCCATGCGCATGGCCACCGTGGTCTTGCCTGTACCGGGGTTGCCGGTGAAGCACATGTGCAGACTGGGGCTTTGGGCCGCCAGCCCATGCGCTGCCCGCAGCTTGTCGATCACCAGCAAGGCCGCGATGTCGCGGATGCGGGCCTTGACCGGTGCCAGGCCGACCAGGTCGCGGTCAAGCTCGTCCAGCACGGCTTCGACCTGGCTTTCGGCCAGCACGTCGGCCACAGAGCGGGGTTGCGCCACTGGCGCTGAAGCGACAGGAGCGGCGGCGCTCGGCGGCGTACGAGCGGGTGCTGTAGCGCATGTTGCGGCCGTCCATCTCGGTGCGCTCCAGGTAGAAGCCGGGCTCGTTGGATGGGCGGTTGACGATGAAACTCATGACCACGGTTTCCACGCCGCGGGTCGAATCGAACGCCAGCATGCGGATGTAGTGCTGGGGGAAGGCCTGGCGGCAGGCCTTGAGCTCCATCATCACGCCGGCCGCGTCTTCCAGGTCGAAGTTGGGGTGGCCATACATGTCCCAGTAGGTGTTGCGGGGGTGCGGGTCATCGGTGTATTCGATGCTCCAGGCGTAGCCCTTCTTGAGGCCGTATTCGATCTGCATCGTGATCTCGGCATCCGTCAGGTCGGGCAGGAAGCTGAACTGGCCTTGGGTCAAGCGGCCCGTGGGGTTGGTCATCATGATCGGTATCTCCTGCTGGGCTTACATGCCGACAGACGGCGTCACGGCGTAATCGCTTGTGTCGGTCGAGGCGTAGTTGAAGGTGATGGCACCCCAGGTGTCGAGGGCCTGCTTGAGCGGCGAGCAGAAGCGCGCAGCCGTGGCCAGGATGTCCTGCCCTTCGTTGAGCAGGTCGCGGCCTTCATTGCGGGCCTTGACCATGGCTTCCAGCGCCACACGGTTGGCCACAGCACCCGCCTGAATGCCTTGCGGGTGGCCGATGGTGCCGCCGCCGAACTGCAGGATGACATCGTCACCGAACAGGTCCAGCAACTGGTGCATCTGGCCGGCGTGGATGCCGCCCGAGGCCACAGGCATCACCTTCTTGAGGTCGGCCCAGTCCTGGTCGAAGAACAGGCCGCGCTGCAGATCCTGCTTCGTGATGGCGTCACGGCAGACGTTGTAGTAGCCCTGTACGGTCATCGGGTCACCTTCGAGCTTGCCCACGGCGGTGCCGGCGTGCAGGTGGTCGCAGCCCGCCAGGCGCAGCCACTTGGCGATCACGCGGAAGCTCACGCC